>NZ_JBKHKJ010000020.1:0-98673 GCF_046546515.1 Parasediminibacterium schistidii
CCAAACTTTCGGGAAGTTTTAAAACCTGCAGCAACTTGCTGCCATGCAAAAGGATAAAGTGTAGTTGTTGAGGAAGTTTTTTAAGCGAATGAACGGTAAAATAATTATCACCAGTGTGAAAGACATACAGCAATACGCATATTTTTGAAGGTAGGGGTACAAGGATGTATATTATTTTGAGTTAACGAAAATATTTACTTATAAACCGAAGGGAATACTAAAAATAGTCGTCTAGATTAGTATTGTTACATCATTTAAAATGGAAAAATGAAAAAAAAGGAAATCGGATTAGCCTTGTGCTTAATTACTTTTTTTATGGTAAATTGTAAAAAAAGTTCAGACAGTAGTACACCCACTACAACAACAGGGGATGTGGATATTACATCGGTAGTGCAAGCCAAATTTGGTAATACTATCACTAACGCTGTTACAGTCTCTACAAGTGGTTCGAGCATTATTATCAAAAGTGATGGAAGGCCCAACCACAAAAGTCCATATTGGGGTGCGAGTAATGCAAATTACGAGGCATTTCAATCGGGGCATGGAGCAAACCCTAGCCTAATTGGTGTGCAAAATTATACAATGACGATACCTGCAAAGCCAGCCGCCGCAAGTACCCACGAGGCTACAAGTCTTTTTGCAATAGGGATGGCACTTAATGGAGTACCCATTTTTAATGACCAAGAAGGACCTAGTACCACCTTGGATGTGGGAAAAATTTCTTCACTTGACAAAGCCGGAGCCCACCCTGCTCAATCTAGCGATTATCATTACCATGTTACTGATTATGATGGCACTTACACCACCAATGACGATGCAAAATTGGTAGGGTTTTTACGAGATGGTTTCCCCATTTATGGTAGAAAAGACAAAGATGGCACTTACCCAAGCAACCTTGATGCTTATAATGGTCACACCGGTGCTACTACCGAGTTCCCGAATGGCATTTATCACTACCATACAAGAAATGAAAATTACCTAAATACAGGTTATTATATCTTAAAATCAGGAAGTTACTATGGCACAAAAGGTACTTTCACCCAATAAATGGTTGATGGTTGCAGCTACAATTTGCTTTATAATGTGTAGCTGCAACCATTCTTCAAATCAAAACAAAGAGTCCGTAATTGCTAAAAGTTATCTTGTAGATACATCAGTTATACCAAGGGATACTGTTTTTGTTACCGACAAAAATGTATCGCGTGTCAATGGGCTTTACCAATATAAAAACAACCCATTTTCTGGTATTATTAAGGAGTTGTATGACAATGGAAAAGTAAAAAAACAACTATCTGTTTATCAGGGAATGTTGCACGGCACTTATAGAAGTTATTATGAAGATGGAAAGCCGTGGGAAATAAGAAGCTATAAAAATAACCTGAGTACCGGAAAACACTATGGTTTTTGGGCAGTAAGCGGAAACCGACACTTTGAATATAATTATTATGAAGAAAAGATGGAAGGACTACAAAAAAAATGGTACAAATCTGGGAAACCCTTGCTTTTTTTAAATTATGTAGATGACAGGGAGGAAGGGCTGCAACAAGGATGGCGTGAAAACGGCAAACTATACCTTAATTATGTAGCAAAAGATGGATATAGGTATGGTTTGCAAAAATCGGCCTTATGTTATACGTTGAGAAACGAAAAAATAAAAAGCGAAACAGAATGAACCTAAGATATGTGATTTTTTTTGTGTGCCTGGCACTATTATCTTGTAAAGAGAAAGGTAGGAAATTGCCTTATTACAATACTTCAGACTTTACACCCGTTTGGAAAATAGCGGATAAAGACAACTTTCATGCAATAAGGCCTTTTCATCTAATTGACCAACAAGGTAAATCCTTTACAGAAAAGGACATTGAAAATAAAATTTGTATTGTTGATTTTTTCTTTACTTCCTGCCCCGGCATTTGCCCTAAAATGACTAACAATATGTCTTTGTTGCAAGACAAATTTAAAGCAGATGGAAATATTTTATTATTGTCGCATTCTGTAACGCCACTAGAAGACAGTGTTTCTGTTTTGGCCGAATATGCAAAGCATAAAAATGTGCAATACTATAAATGGCGCTTATTGACAGGTGAAAAAGCAGAGATATACGATTTGGGAAGGAAATACTATTTTGTTGAAGAAGATTTGGGAGAGAAGAGGGATAGCTCCGTTTTTTTACACACAGAGAATTTTGTTTTAATAGACAAGAATAGAAGGATTAGGGGTATTTATAACGGCATTGACAAAACTAGTATTCCCTCATTGATAGAGGATATTGAAGCATTGGAAAAAGAATACTAAAAGAATATTACTTACGCCCTGCTATTCCATGCGAAACATAGTGTTGCTGGTGCGCTTGTGGTGCCTACCTCTGTTTCGTTCTGCCGCTCATTACATAACTCATCATTCCCCTTAATGGGGGAAATTTGGGATGCTCATGGGGGAAATATGCCCCCATATAGGATTTTACTTTTGGACTATCCCTGACGGTAGACTAATTTACAGCGATTTATCAATAGGCGAACTTAGCAACATAAAAAGAATCATTTTTAATACATGATAAATCATCATTGATACACGATAAATCCACATTGATACACAATAAATCATCATTAAATCCACAATAAATCACCGTTAAATCACTGTAAACCCTTCGTCATTAATGAATAAAATAACTGTATATCAATGATTTATATCAAATAAACAATCTGCTCTGCGAGGCTTGCAAGCCTTGCAGCATTATTCTGTTGCTTATAGCAACAATATACTGCTACTTTTGATTGGATTGGCGCACTGTAGTTGTGTATATTTATGAGTTGGGCGTAATGCTACGACCGACCCAGTAAACAACCGACAGACAAAAACTTAAATTTGTTCTTTAAACTAAATTATGGCTGACGAAATAAAGAAACTTAAATTTAAACGAAGCACTGAACTACAAGTGGAAGTTGTACCATTGTATACTTTGACAACTGTAAACAAAGACCATTTAGTAACGCCCCATCGGACAAACTTTTATCACGTTTTTTTATTTGAAAACTGCCAACCGACCCATTATGTTGACTTCACCCCAATTAAAATAGAACCTTACACTTTGTTATTTATTGACAAAGACCGTGTGCATCAATTTGACAAATTGCTGAATTACCAAGGACAAGTTCTAATATTTACTGACGACTTTTTTTGCACAACTGAAAACGACACCAAATTTTTAAGAAGCAGCATATTATTCAATGACCTTGCAGACAAGCCAACAATCAATCTTAATAAAAATGATTTTGAAAAATATACTAACATTTGCCAAAGTATTAAAGAAGAATTGAGTTTGCCTGCTGATAATTCAAAACATATTTTATTAAAAAACCTACTTCATAACTTTCTGATACTTTCCGACAGGGAAAAACGTAAACAAGGTTTTACAGAATTGAAAAAGGGGGCAGACCTCGATTATACTTTACTTTTTCGTGACTTATTAGAAAGCAACTACCTCAAATTGAAAGGCGTAAACGACTACGCTAAACTTATTTGTATTTCTGAAAAACGTTTAGGACAAGCAACTGCAAAAGTTCTGGGCAAATCACCTAAAGAAATTATTAACGACAGAATACTTTTAGAAACCAAACGGCTTTTGGTTCATTCAAATTTATCCATCAAGGAAATCGGGCAAGAATTGGGCTTTGAAGATCCTGCTTATTTTGTTCGCTACTTTAAAAAAAATACGGATACAACACCCGTGGAGTTTAGAGAAACGTATCTCAAAAAGTAGCATTCCCAAAAGTGCCATATAAAGGCTGATTTGTCCATTGTTATAAAAATGTATCCGCTTCACCTTTGTGCCATTATTAATCATTTTAAATTTAAAAAAAATGGACAAAAATAGGGATGCATTAACTGCCTTTTACAAGAAAGCATTAACTGTGAATACCGAAACTACACCAACTGCTTTATTGACACAAGTTTTATCCGATGATTTTCTTTCAAGTGGTTCGGTTGAAAGCAAAGGCAAACCGCAACTTATAGGGCAAGTTGAATTCTTTTGGAAATTAATTCCAGACTTAAAATGGGAACCACAAGACATTGCCAACGATGGTAACAAGTATGTAGTTCGCAGTTTGGTAAGCGGAACACCGAATGGCGATTTTATGGGAACACTAACAGATGGTACAAAATCATTTAAAATCATGTCGATTGATTTTCACACCGTAATTGATGGCAAACTAACTTCTGTGTATCATTTGGAAGATTGGGGAACTGCAATGAAACAATTAAAATTTTAAAATATGAGCAAACACATTGATATTGTACCAAAATGGTTGAGAATTGTAGTTGGCATTTTAGCCATACTCAATATTTTGTTTGGTGTAATGGGCTATTTTGATATGTCGTTACTTTTCAAAAATGGTTCAGGTCTTGATCTTACAAACGCAATTTTGAAAAATGCCAGTTATGAATTTGCTGCAAGAAATCTTGCAATTGGTTTAGGACTTGCAATTGTAGCCGCAAAAGGAGTTCCTGAAAGTATAACTATCGTAACTATAATTAGAGCTTTTGTTGAAATTCAAACTATTATTACAATAGTAACAATAGGCAACATTTCAACAATGATTTTAATGCCATTGGGATTTCTAATTGTGGAAATTTTTATTATCAAAACTTTGATTGGTGTCATTCAAAAACGGGACGCAGTAAATAATTAGAAATTGTAGAATGACTTTTTGATTTTAAAAGTTCCTTGTTTACTGACAAGGAACTTTTTTTTATTTTACCAAATTAAAACAGCAAACAGAAAAAACGCTAAGCCTAACATGGGGTTTTTAGCAAGCAAGGCTGGACGTTAATACTTGGGTATTTTACATCGCTGTACTTTGGTTCGGGCTGGACGAAATTTTGTTGGGCTTTTAGTCGTTAACTTGTACTTTTATTTCTTTATTGGGCTTCAGTTCCGCTCTCGGCGAAGCGTTCTTAGAATAAAACACTCGGCATAGTTTCTGACTAAGTCGTGACGTTTGCAAACCCCCTGATTTTCTCTACTAAACAAAAAAAATCCCCTGGCACAATTACCAAGGGATTCAGTATTATTTTATCAATAACTACTTATTTCAATTTTGCCAAAGCATCACTTATCCTTACCCATGCCCTTTCAATATTGGCCATGTTGTTGGCAAATGAAAAGCGCACGCAGTTTGGCTCGCCAAAGGCATCGCCCATCACGCTGGAAACGTGGGCAGTGTTAAGCAGATACATGCTGAAATCAGCGGCATTTTTTACTACCTCGCCATCCTCGGCAGTTTTGCCATAGTAGCTGCTTACATCCGGGAAAATGTAAAACGCCCCTTCTGGCTCAAAACACTTAACACCTGGTATGCCATTTACAAGTTCCAAAGTCCTTGCCCTTCTACGGGTAAATTCCTCGGTCATTTCCATGCTAGGCTTCAAGTCGGTAGTCAAAGCTACCACGCCTGCTTTTTGTGTAATGGAGCAAGTGCCGCTTGTAAACTGCCCTTGCAATTTCTCGCAGGCTTTTACAATAGCAACATCGGCAGCTATATAACCTAAGCGCCAGCCAGTCATGGCAAAACCTTTGCTAAGGCCGTTGATTAGCACAACCCTGTCTTTAATCTCACTAAATTGGGCAATGCTTTCATGTGCACCGGTAAAGTTGATATACTCATATATCTCATCAGCAAGGATGATAATGTTTGGGTATTTCTTAAACACAGCAACCAATGCTTCCAATTCAGCTCTGTTATAAACAGCACCTGATGGGTTGCAAGGTGAAGAAAACATGAACACTTTAGACTTTGGCGTTATAGCCGCTTCTAACTGTGCAGGGGTAACTTTAAACCCGCTTTCCAAGCTAGTATGCACTTCTACCACTTTGCCACGGGCTATTTTTACCAGCTCGCTGTAAGTAACCCAGTAAGGGGTAGGTATAATTACTTCTTCGCCTTCGTCAACCAAGGCAAGGATGGCGTTGGCAAGGCTTTGCTTGGCACCTGTGGAAGTAATAATATTTTCAGGTTTATAATCTAAGTTATTGTCGCGTTTCAATTTGGTGCAAACAGCTTCCCTTAAATCAGCATAGCCCGCAACTGGGGTGTAATGGCTGAAATTGTCGTTGATAGCCTTTATAGCAGCGTCCTTTATGTGCTGCGGGGTATCAAAATCTGGCTCACCAAGGCTAAGGTCAATCACATCAACGCCTTTTGCCCTTAATTCACGGCCAAGTTTGGCCATTTTCAGCGTTTCTGGCTCTGCGAAACGGTCTAATAAAGAAGATAATTGCATGTCGTTACAAATTTTTTTCGGACTGCAAAGAAACAGTTTATCCTTATAACATGAAATTGTTTTTGTAAGCAGTATTTTTTTGCCACAAAGGCTCGATGGTGCAAAGCAATGGTTTCAAAATTACTTTCCCCAATGTAAGCAATGTCTTGTTCATGGCTAAAGCCTGACAGATGCCCATTTTATATAAGTTTTTTATTAAAAAGCCATGGTTTTGTGAACGAATTATTATTTTTGTCCCAATGTATTTGTTATTCAAAAACATTAACTACTTTTACAATTATTGGATTGCGAATTAAATGAAAAAAATCTACTTAATCATCCTTCTATTTTGTTGCTTTATTGGTGCAAACGCTACCGAGGGCAACTATTATGGGGATGGACCAATTAAAGTAGTTCGCTTTTACCCCAATCCTGCCACCTCCATTATCAATTTCGAGTTTAAGAATATTGACAACGCATATACATTGCAAGTGTATAATTTTTTGGGTAAAAAATTGTTCAGTCAAAACTTATCAAATAGCAAAATCACAATCCCGTTAGACAATTTTTTCCGTGGTTTATACATTTACCAGCTTAGGGATGTAACAGGCAACATTGTTGAAAGCGGAAAGTTTCAGGTAGTTAAATAAGATTTATCGGAGGGCAAATAAATCTAAAGCAACTGTCATTAGTCAAAATCTTTATCCCTTTCAAACCTATAATTTAGCAATAAACACATAATACTCCTGTTGAAATGTTTTTTGGTATGGCACAACTGTTTATTTTTTATTAATCCCCTCACTTTATCAATCAGTGCCTCTTAAACTGAAGCTGCAAAATATTAATATTCCATTTAAATTTTCTCCCATTCAAAAATTGGGACAATTCATCATGTTTATTTATCCAAAATGACGATTCACCCTTTATTAATTGGATTGTTTTTTGGATGGTTTGGTCAACTCCTAATAAAACTAAACAATGGCAAGGGTCATTATAGCCATTAATAAAATCGATAAAAATCCCTTTTGATTTTGCATTTTCCCTAATGTGTTGCCATGCCTTTGCCTTATTTCTTTTGTAGCAAGGAATGGCTCTCTGTTTTTGATACTACAAACAAGATGTATATATACTTTTATAAACGGAATATTTGTTTATGCTTTGAATGGGATTATGTTTTGAATTTTTTGATTTTTTGAATGGGTTAAAACCCATTCAAATTGACAAGCCCCCACCTTATTTTTGGATTCACCATTTTTGTATTAACCCGATTTTTAAATCTGGGATTAATGAAGTGCCTCCAAATTTTGAATTGCCTCCAGATTTATCTGGAGGGTCAAATAAATCCAAAGCAATTGGCTTTAGCCAAATTTATTTTTTAAAGGGGCTTTTCAATTTTTAATGAAAAAAAATAAATAGAAAACCCCCAGGAAAACATACAAACAAAAAAGGGGTTCGCAATTGAATAATCAAATGCAAACCCCTCTATATGTATTTTTATTAAATTACTTTACAGCACTGCAACCTTGCCGCTATACAGCCTTTTGCCATTGCTTTCAATGCTCAAAATATAAATCCCTTTATGAACAGGGGTTGATACTTTAAACGTATTTGCCTCTTGTGTCAATAGTACTTTTTGTGTAGAAATTATCCTACCATCCATGCTATACAATTGTATAGTACCATTGCCAGCCACTGCACCGATAGTGCTTACATATATATTGCTGCTAACAACATAAGGTTTTGCCCGGAAGCTTTTTGCTGCTCCAACAGTAATGGTGCGGAAATAACTTTTCTGCCCGTCTTTATCTGTTTGCGATAGGCGGTAATAGCCCACTGTATAAGGCTGATTGTCTATGAACGAATAGTTTAAATTGGTAGTCGCAGCTACAGTTGCCAATGTTTCAAAAACACTACCATCCTTGCTTTTTTCAATCGTGAAAAAACTATTGTTGGTTTCGCTGGCTAAGCCCCATTGAAGCATCACGTCTTTTTGTGCAGTTGCTCCAGTAAAATACAAAAAGCTTACAGGCAATATTGGACAAGCGGTAGGCATTGTTGCTACCATGTTCTCTGTGCTCAAAGCACCGTTGGTGGTAAATGCACGGCCATTCAATGTGTCGCCAATGCTCAGTGCAATGGCAGCATTGTTGCAAACTAGCGTGCCGTTGAAAACAGAAAAGTTATCAATTTTCACAGCGCCTTCTATCTTCCAAAAAACATTTTTTGCTTGTGCCCCGTTTACCAATACCACTTTAGAAAAAGTACTGGTGGACAATGCACCGTTTATTTTAATAACAAATATAGCGTTGGCATTGCCCTGTGCGTTAAGGAATACTTTGCCCGTGAATGCAGTAGCGCTATTCAACAGATAAGTGTGTGGTGTAAGAACCAAGTCGTTGCCAAATTGTTGTGGATACAGCAATTCTATATCTGCTGTAAGGGTATTTAAGTAGTTATATACATTCTGCAAATCGGCTGCGCATGCCGCCGTGGAAACATCGGGTTTTGAATGCACAGTACCCGTTACAAACAATGGGTTAAAGCCTGCGGCCAAGCCTACATTGGTGCCTACATCGCCCGTAACATGCGTTACGCCAGTATTGGTTACAGCACCATTGCCCGAAAATAAAGCATAGCAAGCTGACGCGCCCAATACTGGGGCAGCAGGCCCTGTAAGTACCGGGGCATTGCAACCTGTAGGCGTATATCCGTTCAAGTTATTTACACTCACTGCGCCTGTTGTACTAAGCAACCTGCCTTCTAAGGAATCTGTTGCATTCATCACTATTGCAGCATTGTTGGCTACAACCGTACCCCTCATATAGGTTTGCGAAGCCATTTTTACCAAGCCTTCCACTTTCCAGAACACATTACAGGCTTGTGTGCCATTAATCAAAATAATTTTTGCATTGGCGGCAGTAGAAAAAGCCCCTTGTATCTGGAAGATAAAAACAGCATTGGGGTTGCCTTTCGCATCCAAATAAAGCTTGCCATTTAAGGTGGCCGTGCTAAATATTTTATAAATACCCGCAATCAGCGTATCGCCATTACCCAATAAAGAGGAAGGGAATAGGGTAGGGGTTGCAAAATTTAGCTGGTTGTATGCAATCAGCAAATCTGCCGAGGCCTGAGCAGTGGCGCCGTCATTGTCGTGCATCACGCCGTTAACATTTCCAAAAGCGGTTACTGGACCATTGTTGGTACCCACATTGCCGGTTAATATGGTTTGCCCAGTATTGGTTACGGCCCCATCTGAAGAGAAAAGTATAAAGTTTGCTGCGGTGCCTAAAACAGGTGCTTGTGCAAAACTGTTTATGGAAAATGATACAAAAGCAATGGATAATGCGAAACAGCTTATTGCTTTTTTCATTTGAGTTCGAGTGAAATGACGTAGAGATTTTTTCATTGTACAAAGGTCGGCTACAACCAAGCGGCAACTGTTACATCACTATGACAAAGGTTTACATCTTTCACAGGTTTTCAACCATGTTTGGGTTATCAAGCTCATTTTCCTATATTAGCAAGGTTTGGTGCTGGCATAGTTAAAAGTAATGGCTGCAAAGCCAATGGTTTCATGAATACAAATTGGAATTACTGTGTTGCAAAAAAGGATTATTACTGCTGCATTTTTTATCGAAATCTTAAGTGCCACCTATTTGCTTGTGGACGAAGACCTGGCTGCCACAGCCAGTATCCTTTATTTTATAAGCGGGTTAGCCATTGCAATTGCTTTGCTTTTCCTGCCGCAAGCCCACTTAAAATTGCCTACAAAAGCCGCTTTCACCAATACATTTAATGGCTACAAACTATCTGCAATAGCCATTATGGGCATTATGATGGGGCATTTCGGGCAACGGTTCATGGAAGATACACCTTTGAATTATAAAGAGTCTGACATGTTGCCCATTATTAAAGTGATGAGCCAGCGGTTTGTATCGGGGCATTGGACAAAGGTTTACGATACCATCCCCGATATTTGGCAAGGCATCAAGCCCATTTACCTGCCTGCCATGTGGCTGCCTTTTAGTGTGGCAGAATGGCTGCACATAGATATTAGATGGATGACCATAGCAGCACTTTTCTTAGCTTTTTCCGCTGCCATTTTATTGTGGGACCCATTTGCCAGTAAAAGACTTTCGCTTACTTACAAGCTTTCTGTGTTCATGCTTTTCTGGTGGCTATTTACCAACGATTCTGCTGGCCTTATACCCTACACCGAAGAAGGGGTGGTTATCATCAATTATGTATTGCTTACGCTTGCATTATTAACCGAGAATTATTTGCTCATTGGTGCCGCAGCCACCTTTTGCCTGCTAAGCCGCTATGCTTTTGTAGGATGGCTGCCAGCTATGCTGGTGCTGCTGTATGTGCAAGGGAAAAGGAAACAATGGCTGCACCTGAAAATAAGCGGCATTGTTTGTTTTAGTTTATTGGTGCTGCTGCCATTTGGATGGTCAGTACTAAAAAACTTTATCAGCCTGCCTGGGGCATATATCAATTTTGCAGAACGTGTATGGAAAGATGCGCCGCATGTATTTGAGATTAGCCTGGGTTTTGCCCGTTTTTTTGGGCCACAGCATATTGCCTTGCAGCACTATTCATTGATTTGCCTATCCTTTGCAGCCCCTATGGTTTTTGTATTGGCCTGTGCTTGGGTAAATTACAAAAAAGGCATCGTGCTGTACAATATACCCTTGGCAGCTTTAAAATTAACACTGGTAATCTTTTATACATTTATCGATGTGCCTTATTTATACCTGTTCTACACATCCCCTTTTATTAGCTGCATTATTGTTGCCTATTGGGTTTCTTACAGGAAAAAGGAACAGGAACAATTATCCAATACGATGGTGGTTGAATAGCTAAAATTATATGTATGTTCCCCTTATTTTTGCCAAAACTAAAAATATGATGAAATACACCCTTAGCTTTTTGCTTTTATTTTTTGCTGTTGTAGCTTTTTCACAGGAAACTACAACCGATAGTAGCGCTATCATCAAACCAAACCAGATATATACTGGCTGTATTAGTTGCTTCTTGCTCAATAACCATATTTATAGCAGGAGTAAGTTAGACAGTTTTTTAGTTGCTAACCCTATCGCTCACAAGGAATATAGCAGGTACAAAACTGCCAATAGGATTTCATCTACATTTGGGGTATTATTTTTTGCAGGCTTGGTTGGAGGGCTTGTTACCATCAATAACAGTAACAACATTAGTGGCAAAATATACTCTGCATCACTAATCCCCCTAATTGTAGCCGGTCATTTCGGTGGCAGGGCAGGCAAGCATTTTAGCAAAGCCATCAACTATTATAACAATGGGAAAAACTAAATCCAACCTGCAAATTATCAACATCAAAATGAATAAAATGAAACTTTTTTTACAGCTAGTTGCTTTTGCAGCTATAGCTTTTATTTTTGCCGCCTGCGGTACGACAAAAAAAATAGAGACACTAAAGCCAGAACCCAATTACAGTACCGATATAGTTTATGACAAGCAAACATCTTACCTCAACCTGCCTGTGGAAGTATCAGTGGCCGATTTGCAAACCCAAACCAACAAATATTTAAACGGCTTGATTTACGAGGACAACCAAATAGAAGGCGATAACCTAATGATGAAAGTGTGGAAACAAGCCCTCATAGCAATCAATGAAAATGCAGGCAAGCTAGAAATGGTGCTTCCCCTAAAAATATGGGTGAAAGTAAGGTATGGCATCGAAAAATTTGGCTTGTCGGCCTACGACACCCGAGAACTAAACCTGAATGGTAGCATAAAATTGAGCAGCCTGGTTGCTTTTCGCAACTGGAAGCTGACTACCAACACCCAAATTGGCGGGATTGACTGGGCTGAATCGCCAAGCATTACCATTGCTGGTAAAAACGTACCCATTACTTATTTAATAAACCCAGCAGTTGCTTTGTTCAAGCCAAAATTGGGCAAGATGGTTGACGATGCCATTGCACAGTCGCTGGATATAAAGCCTTTTGTATTGTCTGCCCTTGACAAGATAAGCAAGCCACAAGAAATAAACCCAACCTACCATGTTTGGTTTGCTATGAAGCCATTGGAACTATATACCAACCAAGCTATAGTTGCCAATAAAAAGATAAGCGTTGTAATGGGCATGAAAGCATATTTGGAAACAGCCGTAAATGCTAAGCCTACTATATCTTTCGATAAAAATAAATTGGTGCTGTTGGCAGCTGATAAATTGCCAGATGATTTTAATGTAAGCATCGCCAGCGTAATTACTTATGACAATGCTGCGGTACTAATGCAGCAAAACTTTGAAGGCAAGAAATTTGAATCTGGGAGCCGTTCTATCACCGTTACCAAGACAGCCTTATGGGGCAAGGATGGAAAAATGATTGTGGAGCTAGGCATGAAAGGCTCGGTAAATGGCAATTTTTACCTAACAGGCGTGCCAGCTTACGATTCTACAAAAAAAGAAATGTATATAGACCAAGTACAGTTTGTGCTGGATTCTAAAAATAAGTTGCTGCAATTTGGCGACTGGATTGCCCACGGCACCATACTAAAACGTTTAAAAGAAAATTGCCGCTACTCTGTAAACGAGCAATTGAATCAAGGCAGCAACACCTTAAAAACCTATCTATCCAATTACGAGCCTACCAAAGGCGTAAAAGTAAATGGCTATGTGACAGGGCTTTCACCCAAAAATATCACTTTAACCCCCAATGCCATTATCACCATGATTACAGCAAGTGGAAAGGTTGCTGTAAGTGTAGATGGGATGAAATAAAAAACACATAAACTTTTATGCATTACTTTAGCTAAAACAAAACATACTATGATACAGAAAATATGCTTTTTAATGGCCGCTAGTTTTTTAATGATAGCTTCAATAAATGCACAAGATACCGTGTATTTAAAAAGGGAAGCAAAAAAGAAAATTTTTACTGACAGGCCTCCGCAAGCAGTTTTTGTAGAATTGGGTGGTGCCAGCCCTGTTTTTTCTGCCAACTATGACCGCAGGTTTAATCAACAAACAGATGGCCTCGGTTTTAAGGTTGGCATTGGCTATAACTTTAGTAATAATGATGACGGCATTAGTATTACATCCTTGCCAGTAGGCATTAATTATTTGGCAGGCAACAATAAAAGGGGCCGATTTTTTGAAATAGGGTTCAATGAAACTTTATTGTTTGCGAAGGCCAACGACACTTATGGCCCAAATAGTACTTATGACAATGGCTTGTTGATTCTTCATGGAGGTGAAAGCAAAACTTTATTGTTTACAAGTATTGCCTTAGGATATAGGAGCCAGCCCATTGCCGGTGGCTTCAATTTCAGGACTGGCCTACTGCCTTATTTTATTGACTCTAAAACAGGGGTTAGCGCTTATTTAAGTTTTGGGTATAATTTCTAGTTTTCAGGCTATATCAAATAAAAAACTGCTGCTGGTTAGCAACCAGCAGCAGTTTTTTATTTGATATAGCCTGAATTCAAAATTTAAAACTCAAAATATTTAATAAGCCCTCGCAAACAATACCCTTTGCGTAGAGACATTGCCTGTTAAAATGCATTTCCCGTCTTCCAATGGGTTTTCTAAGGGTATGCATCGGATAGTGGCTTTCGACAATTCTTTTATTTTCTCCTCTGTTTCAGCAGTGCCGTCCCAATGCGCGGAAACAAAACCACCTTTGCCGTCCAATACCCCTAGAAATTCCTCCCATGTATTGGCAGAGGTAATATGCTCATGGGTAAATTGATATGCTTTGTTGTACATGTGCAACTGGATTTCTTCCAGCAATGCTTTTACATAAAAAGCAATGCCGTTTATATCAACCGTTACTTTGGCTTTTGTATCTCTCCTGGCTACTTCTGCCACATTGTTCTGCAAATCCCTTGCGCCAATGGCAATGCGCACAGGCACGCCCTGCATTTCGTACTGGGCAAACTTCCAGCCGGGGCGGGTGTTTTCGTTGTCGTCATATTTTACCCTTATGCCCAAATCTTTTAGATGCCCAACTATTTCTTTTACTTTATGGTCAATGGTGGCTTTTTGTTCTTCCCCCTTATATATAGGCACTATTACTACTTGCAAAGGGGCAATTCTTGGTGGTAAAATCAACCCATCGTCATCGCTATGTGCCATTACCAATGCACCAATCAAACGGGTACTCACTCCCCAACTAGTAGCCCATACATAGTCTAGCTTGTTTTCCTTGTCGCTAAACTTCACGTCAAACGCCTTTGCAAAATTTTGCCCCAAAAAGTGCGAAGTTCCCGCTTGCAAGGCTTTTCCGTCCTGCATCAAGGCCTCTATGCAATAAGTTTCTTCTGCACCGGCAAAACGCTCGTTCGGGCTTTTGATGCCTTTTATTACGGGCATAGCCATGTAGTTTTCTGCAAAGTCAGCATATACTTCTAACATCCTTTCCGCTTCTTCTACAGCTTCTTTCTTGGTGGAATGTGCCGTATGCCCTTCCTGCCACAAAAACTCAGCAGTGCGGAGGAACAAGCGGGTACGCATTTCCCAGCGCACCACATTGGCCCACTGGTTAATCAAAATAGGCAAATCACGGTAAGATTGTATCCAGCCTTTGTAGGTACTCCAAATAATAGCTTCGCTTGTGGGGCGAACAATCAGCTCCTCTTCCAACTTTGCCTCTGGGTCCACAATCAGTTTGCTCTTGTTGTTTGGGTCTGTTTTCAGGCGGTAATGTGTTACCACGGCACATTCTTTTGCAAAGCCCTCTGCATTTTTTTCTTCTGCTTCAAACAGGCTTTTAGGCACAAATAAAGGGAAATAGGCATTTTGATGCCCTGTGTCTTTAAACATTTTGTCTAGCACGTCCCTCATGTTTTCCCACAGCCCAAAACCATAAGGTTTTATCACCATGCAGCCCCGCACGGCAGTATAATCTGCCAAGCCGCCTTTCACCACCAAATCATTGTACCACTGCGAATAATCCTGCGCCCTCGATGTTATTTCTTTGCTCATATTTTCTTTTTTGCCGCTATCCCCGCATGTGGGTATGTATGGGCTTTTCGTTACCTTTACGCCGTAAAAGTAATAACTTCACGCTGTAAGCGAGCGTAAACATATTTATGCGTAAAAGTTTTTTGGCATTGCCCCTCGCCTTTGGAGATGGGGTGAGGTTTAACTCCCAAACATATTCATCATGAAAAGTAAACATTTTCTATTAGCCTTTTTAGTGGCTGCTATTTGCAGTTGCTCATCTATTTATAAAACTGGGCAAACGCCAGACGATTTATATTATGCTGCCCCAACAAAAACCATTGCAGTTGCAGAAAATGAGCCCGAACAAGCCAGCACCCAATCATCAGGTCAGGATAATTACCAAGATGTTATCAATAAAGATGATTCCTATTTACGGATGAAAGCCGCTAACAGGAATCGTTGGGATGCAATAGACGATTATAGCTACTGGAATGATAGCCGCTATGACTACAATACCTGCAACTACAATATGTACGGCAGCGGCTATAATTATGCTTACAATACTTTTGGCAACAGTGGCTACGGCAATAATTATTATGGCGGCTACAACAGCCAGGGTTATTTTTATACACCGCAATGGAATAATTACTGGAGCTATAACAATTATAGCCCTTCCAACTATGGGTGGTGCGGATGGAATAGCCCCGTTTATACCATCATTGCATACCATCCCCACACTTACAGCACCAGTGGTAGCAATATTTCTGCTTACAAAAACCCTATTAATAATCATTACCAAGCACCTAGCAACAATACCAGTGTAAGAAGGACGATTACTACTTACAGCAACGGCAATAACGAAAGCACAAGAAGCACCACTGTTGACAGGCCAGTAAGGTACTATACCCCAAGCAACAACAACGCTGGCGGCAGGAGTGGCGGCTACAATAGTTCAGGTAGTAGTAGTGGTGGGGCTAGGAGTGGTAGGCATTAATAAATCAATTTGCAAAAAGGAAATTTTTAAAAAAATAAACCTTTTTGCACAGCGTTTGTGTTCTTTGAGCGAAGCGTTTCCACCTTTCTTTTAGCCTCTCTTTGCGTTAATAGCTCTGCGTACTTTGCGGTTAATTGTAGCACTTGATTTGTATAAAACCCCTTATTTTTCCTGCCATTAACTCGTTATGAAATTTCTCGTCTCACTTTCTGCTTTACTAGTTTCTCTATCGCTTTTTTCCCAAACCCCCGATGATGCCTTGCGTACCGCTTGGTTCACGGGCAATGGCACAGCAAGGAACGTGGCATTGGGCGGGGCAATGGGTTCCTTGGGTGGTGATATTACCGCCGCAAACACCAATCCTGCCGGGCTGGCTATTTATAAGACCAGCGAATGGGTGGTTAGCCCTGGCTATTTTATCAATAACAATAAGTTCAATTACAGGGGTACAGATACCAGTAGCTCTAAAAATAAATTTGTGTATGAGGCAACAGGGGTTGTGTTTGCCATTCCAAACCATTTTCCAAGGAATAGCTGGGTAAGCCAGTCTATTTCCCTTTCTGTAAACCAATTGGCTAGCTACAATAACCGCATCCAGTACCGTGGCTTCAACAATGCCAGTTCTTTTTCGGAGCAGTATTTAGAAGAACTGCAAAGGGATGGGGCAGACACGCTTGCAGCACTTAGCAACTATATTTTTGGGTCGTCCTTGGCATTCAGGACATACTTAATCGATACCGTGCAAGGTGCTGGCGGCAGCGTTGCTGGTTTTCAAAGCCTTGTGCCGTTGTCAAGCGGTGTAATACAAAACTTCGATGCCATTACAAGGGGTGGCTACCACGAAATAGCCATTGGCTATGCGGGCAACCACAATGACAAGTTTTATATGGGGGCAAGCCTTACCATACCTATTATTTCTTATAAAAGGGAACTGGTTTACAGTGAAACCGATGCCACCAACGATACCACCAACCAATTTAAAAACTTTACCTATAAAGAAAACTTCTCTTCGTCCGGGGCAGGCATAGGGGCTAAACTGGGCTTTATATACAAGCCTGCCGATTCATGGCGTTTCGGTTTTGCGTTCCACACCCCTCAGGCAATTAGTTACAAAGACCAAATCCGCAGCTCGATGGTTACCAATACAGAATCTTATGCCCATACCGTATCGGAAAACAGCGACAACCTGAACGAGGGCAACGCTGGCACAAGGGAATATGTTATTTATACACCTTATAGGGCAATAGCCAGTGCCAGCTATATTTTTGGTGCAGAAAGCGATACCCGCCAGCAAAGAGGCTTTATTAGTGCTGATGTGGAATTTGTAAACTATAGGGGCGCAAGGTTTGGCGGCAAGGAAGCAGCAGACCAAACCAAGCTTGACTACCTGAAACTGGTTAATAACGCCATTAAAAGTTATTACAAAAGCAATATCAATGCACGTATAGGGGCCGAGCTAAAGCTGAATGTTTTTATGTTTAGGCTAGGTGCTGCATATTATGGCAGCCCATATGCCGACAAAAACATAAAAGCAAGCAAAACTTTGGGAACAGCAGGCATTGGCTACCGCAACCACGGCATGTTTATAGATATTGCTTACTCGCACGCCTTTATCCAAGATGCAAACTTCCCCTATCGCCTGAACGACAAAAAAGATACTTATGCTATTCAAAAAGGCAGCCTTGGTAATGCAGTGCTAACGGTTGGGTTTAAGTTTTAGCTTGCTTTTTTGGACAAAAAGAAGATAATAACGTTAGCTGATTACTTTCCTAGATTTATTTATTTGAAAGGATTCATTATGGTTAAAGTGCCATCAATTATCAATCTGTCATGCATATCTTCCGAATAAAGTATTGTGCAATTACTCTCCAAAGCGGCAGCAATAATAAGGCTATCATAAAACGATGTTTTGTATTGGTGTGCAATGTTGCAAGCGTTAGCAATTGTATTATTTGTATTGATATGTAGCTTGTAATTCGTCACACACTCATTTACTGCAGCAATAGCATATGTATAAGGGAATTTCAGTTTACGGGTAACTGTATTAACGAGTTCTTGTAAAACTTGGGTACTTATAAAAGCATTGTTTTCCAAAACTAGTTTTCTTGCAATGGCTTGTTTGGCTAGCTCGTTGTTAGAATACGTGTAAACCAGCACGTTCGTATCGAAAAAAACATTAACGCTCATTAGCTTCATCCCTATTAAATTTAAAATTTTTAGTGTCCAAGGAAAGTGCTATAAATGTAGCTTCTTTTTTAGGCAATTGCTTGGTTTCGGTTCCTTCGTTTTTGGCAAATGCAATTACTTCCAGCTCTTTGCCAATATAATCTTTAGGTACATTAAACGTTACAGTTTGCGTGTTCGGGGTAACAATAGTCCTTATCATAGCGTTAAATATTAATTTGTACACAAATATAAAGGTAGTTAGGTTTATTGCAATTGCTTCCTACATTATTCCAGCTACCAAGATGTATCTTTTATAAAGGTGGTCTAAAAAGTTTTGGCTTTTTACTTTGGTGTTTGCTGCTCTAAGAGGATTGTAATCTCTTAACCTTACTTTTTTAATAGAAACAAAACAGGTATCTCTAGTCTTTTTGCCCATGATTGTTCATTATGGCTAGCTCCTTCAAACATTTTGGTCATAAAATTACTGTCATTATACCCACCTGCACGGATAATGGCATCTGCCCTTGTTTGATGCGGTTGGTACAAGGTATCCAACGTTTTTGTGCCAAAATCAAAATACAATTTATGGTTTTTGGATGATGGCATATGCTTGGAAAGATAATATAGGAAGGCATCAGGGATGGGGTTGTTTATGTTGGTGAAAATGCCAGGCCAGTGTGTGGACAGGCAGGCGGCACCCCCATATACATCTGGGTATTCGCAAATGGCATACATAGATATTAACCCACCCATGCTAGAGCCAGCAATAAATGTATTTGCCCTGTCTTTCTTCACTGAAAAAGCACTGTCGATAAACGGTTTCAGTTCTTTAACCAAAAACGCTAGGTATTTGTCTGAGTGGACAGTGCCAGAGAAGATACTTGCATTATTGCCCCTTTTTGCTTTGTATAAAGTGTCCCTTTGATATTGCGTTAATGCCTCAAATGGCTTTTGTGGAAAATAATCTGTATGCCTTTGTGCACCAGAGTTCCATACACCCACTACAATGCAGTCTTTTATCTTTTTATCGGCCAGCAGCCTGCCCATTGTCTCGTCCACGCCCCATTCCTGGTGTGCCCAGTTGTTGGTACTGTCAAACAGCATCTGCCCATCGTGCATATACAAAACGGCATACCGTTTTTTGGTGGTATAACCATCCGGCAGCCATACATCCACATTACGTGCAGCCACGTATTTTGAAGGAAAATCTTTGAAACTAACTATACTGCCGTTAGATACTTTTATTTCTTGGGCATACCCAATAATAAATATGGGAGTAGAAAGCAAAAGCAATAGCAAGCGTTTCATCGTCTTTATTTTAAGCAAATGTATAATTGTTAAAGTTCACAATAGTGCATGACTTATTGTTTTTGCTAACCATAATAGTTGTAATGCCCCTGTATTCTGAAAATTATTTTTCGCACTTTGTTTTTAGTAACTCAAGCCAATGCTGCATCCCCTTTTCCAAATTCTTATTGAAAGATTTCTTTAAAAGCCTAGCTAAAAAGCCTTCCATGCTTTCACTTACCGAAACCTTGGTTTGCCCATTTGTTTCTATAAAACTCCAATTATGTATGGCATACATCCCATAGGTTTTGCCCGTCCAGCCAAAGTTTTTGTATGGTTCTACTGTGTGCAAGGTGGAATGTACTTTTGACCCGCCTGTTTTCCAGACAAAAGTAGCGTTTGGCTTTAGTTCCCCGTTCAGTTTTGGGTTGCGAATATCTGTTTGCCAGCTTGCCCAATTGTTGATGTTTGTTATAACAGACCATACTTTTTCACTGCTTGCATTGATGGTGATTGTTTTACTGCACTTTACGGGTGCGTTGTTGTTGATACTTTTCATTTCTTGATTGTTTTGTGCAAATAAGCTGGCAGAAGCTGCAAAGCCAAATGCGAGTGGAGTAATTGTTTTTGTAAACATTGTACTATCTTTTTAATTTGACAGAACAAAATTCCACTCCAAATCAAGGCCTACGCTTGATATAAATCAAGAAATAGTATTTTTAGAAAGTATCAGGTATATTTTTATTTTTTTCCTTGCCAATAAAGCCAAGGTGTGTTTTATTGGGGTTGCCAATATATTTTAAACCATAACCAATGGTTCTATCGAAGCAGGTATGGGCATAAAATAAGTAACCTAGCTGAAGATACATTATTGAACCAGTATAAAAGCCAATTGCCACTAATGAGAGGGCTACTAATTTATGGTGGCTAAAATTGTACATGATTGTACCAACACTATTATTGATTAAGAAACCAACGGCAAATACATCTGGTAAAAAGAAAATAGCTACTAACCAGTAGGTGCTGATATGATTGGGTATTTGCAACACTAAATACAGTGCTAACAATAATTGCGATAATTCCTCTAAAGACAATAATTTTTTCATTTGCTCATTTTTTTTCTTATCCTGCTCAAGGTTTCTGTGGTTATGCCAAGCATGGAAGCCAAATATTGCAAAGGCACTTGGTTGAACAATTCATTGTTGAAACTGAAAAGTTGGTTAAACCTTTCTTCTGCCGACATGGATAGGTGCTGCAAGATCCTATCTTCCAAAACGGTAAAACATTTGGCTATGAATAACTTTTCTAAAGCTGCCCAGCTCGGCACCAATTGCCCAATTCTTTGATAGTCTTTATATTCAATAACATATAGCTCGCAGTCTGTCAATGCCTGTATGTTCCATCTTGCAGTTTGTTTGAATACAAAGCTGGCTAAGTCAACCACAAAATAGCCTTTGGTAGAAATCCATTTGGTTACTTCTTTATCGTTTGTGTAAACAAACTCTCTTATAATACCCGTTTGTACAAAACCAAGTCGGTCGCAATACCTGCCTGTTTTTAAAAAGTAATCCCCTTTCTGCAAGCTTACAAGCTTGAAAAACGAACTTATCTTGGTTAAATCGTCGTTTGCAATGCCAAAATAGGTTTGTATATATTTTTCAAGTTCTGTCATTAAGTGTTTCGTTGATTTATTTATGTTGGTTGAAACTTTTTTTGCTAACCTTTATTTTATCTTTTGCTCCTCCATCAGTTTTAGGCCGTAGTTCCTTATTTCAGTAATCAGTTCTAAAACTTCTTTTCCTTTCAGTGTCAAACTATATTCTGTTTTTGGCGGGACCACAGCATACACTTGGCGGTTTATATAGCCGTCTTCTTCCAACTCCCTCAATTGCGTAGTCAACATTTTATCAGATATATGGGGTATGTCTTTCCGCAATTCTCCATAGCGCATCGTGTTGTCTTTCAATCGCCACAAAATAGGGGCTTTCCAAGCGCCGCCAATTTGTTCCATCACTAACTGTACTGGATTATAATAAATTTTCCCTTTGTATGTAAAATCTGGCATCCGCTGTAAGTGTTTATTGTATTGATACTTACCAAAAAGTATGTATCGCACTTTTGGGTTAAGCTCTTCGTAAAAGTACAAATAGATTTAAACTTTGCATCATTAAACGATCATTCAAAAAATTAAATATTATGAGTTTAAAAAATACTAACGTGGTAAACCCACAAAGCGTTAAAAAAGTGGCTATTGTAATAGCCAACCCTGCCATTTCTACTACTACCCAATGGCCTGTTGGTTTTTGGTGGAGCGAATTGTCTCACCCATATTATGAATTTATGGAGAAAGGGTATACAGTAGAAGTATTTTCACCAAACGGTGGCAAGTGCGAAGCAGATGCCATGAGCGACCCCAACGATGCAAGCGGGTATTCTTCAACCGACTTAATCAGCCAAGGCTTTATCAATACCCAATCGCTAAAGGCATTGGTAGAAAATACCAAAAAGGTTGCAGAAATAGACATCCATGCATTTGATGCTATTATTGTTGCAGGTGGGCAGGCACCTATGTTCAACTTTGTCGATGCGGTGGACTTGCATAAAAAATTCGTGGAGTTTTACGAGGCAGGCAAAATAGCTGCTGCTCTTTGCCATGGGGTGGCTATTCTTAAGTATGCCAAACTTAGCAACGGCGAATACCTAGCTAAAGGGAAAACCGTAACGGGCTTTGCCAATGTGGAAGAAGATTTTGCCGACAATGCCGTTTGGACGTACAATTTATTGCCAAGGGACAAGCACATTATGCCATGGCGCATAGAAGATGAGATGAAAGCTATTGGGGCAAATTATATACAAGCAGGCTTGTGGAAAGGCTTTGCCATCCGTGATGGTAATTTAATTACTGGCCAGCAAAATTTCAGCGGCGCAGAAACTGCCAAGGTGGTGATTGCTGCTTTGGGAGAATAAAGCGAATAAATACATTTAAAAATCACAATTTTTTAGCCACAAAGACTCGAAAACACAAAGCAGCACAAAGAAAAGGAAGGCCAAAAAGTATTGATGAGATAAATCCTCTTTTCTTCTTTTTCCCTTAAAACTTCGTGCATCTTTGTGTCTTTTTGACTTCGTGGCAGATTAGCCAAATTTGCAACTAAATAGTAACACATTTTTTTAATCATCGAAGAGTAAATACAAGAATATGCAGATAGCAATTATAGGAACGGGGAATGTTGGCGGCGCATTGGCCACTAAGTGGGCAAAAAAAGGGCATAAAATAAATTTAGGCACCCAAGATTTGTTGAACTTTAAGGGGAAAGAATTATTGGGCAATGAGAATACCCATGTCTTTTCTATAAAAGAGGCAGTTGAAAAATCGGAAGTTGTTTTGATAGCTACCCCACCAACAGCCATCTTTGAAATTATCGAGCTGGCAGGGGATTTAGATGGAAAAGTAATTATCGATGCTACCAATGCTATTGGTAAAAAGCCCGAGCCTTATGCTACTGTTTATCATTGCCTCGCCGATAAAACCCATGCAGCAGTAGTAAAATGTTTCAACACTACAGGGTTTGAAAACATGCTAGACCCCAATTATAATGGCGTGGCAATAGATATGTTTATGGGGGGAGACAATGAAAATGCAAAATCAGTTGCAGTCCAACTGGCTTTGGATGCCGGGTTTGGTTCTTGCATAGATTTTGGCAAAGGGGACAAGGTAGAATTGCTAGAAAAATTTGCTTTGTCTTGGATTAACCTAGCCATTATGCAAGGGCACGGACGCAATTTGGCATTTAAAGTTGTGAGACGTTAAGCTATTATTTTATGATTGTTTAAAAAGATGATAGCCACTAAATTTTTATTAATGGATACCATCTTTTTAGGCAATACTTTATTATCAATTAAAAATGGCAGCCATTTTTTCCAAGCTTTGTTCCAAGCCAATTTGTGCAAAATTGCTAATACTGCCAAAGTCTGCATATTCTGTAACAGTCATCTCTGTTTTATTTTCTGTTAATTCTACGAAAGTTACAATTGTTTTTATGTCAATAGGAAAATCCGATGGCATTCCCAATTTCACAGGGTTGGTTTTATTGCCTTCTTCATCGCATAAACTTTGAATGAACGCAATGGTTTTAAAAGGGGTAATTTTTATGTACTCCCAAACGGAATAAAATTCCTGACCGCCCATTTCCTTTGGTGCTTTCATGCTTACTATAGACTTGCCGCCTATACGAAAATCTATTTTAGCCACAGGGGACGTAAAATGTTTTGGCCCCCACCAACGCTTTACAAACTCTGGGTCAGTCCAAAGCGTCCAAACCATTGCAACTGGTGCATCAAAAACCTTCGTAACTTCTATTTGCTTTGCCATACTTCGTTTACTGCCTTATGCGTTTTCAAGCGTTTCAATATCAAATTTCTTCATTTTCATAAATGCTTGCAGCACCCTTTGCCCTTTCTCAGGGTGCGACATCAATTTGCCTAAAACAGTTGGCACCACTTGCCACGATAAGCCAAATTTATCTTTGCACCAGCCACATTGCCCTTCAGAACCACCATCTGCAATAAGTTTGTACCAATAATGGTCAATTGCTGCTTGGTTGTCGCATGGGATTACAAACGAAACAGCCTCGTTGAACTTGAAGTGATTGCCACCGTTCAGCCCCATGAAAAATTGCCCGTCAAGCTCAAAATTTACTACCATCCCAGAGTCGTTAATGATTTTTGAGTTCGGGAAGATGGAACAATAAAAATCTGCCGCTTCCCTGGCTTGGCCATCAAACCATAAACATGGATACATTTGCTTTGTCATTTACTTTAAATTTTATTTTATTTATTTGTGTTCGCTTGCATTTCTTTCAGTAAATTGTCCATTCCATCTAGCCTGTCATCCCACATTTTGCGGTATGGTTCTAGCCAAACAGCAATTTCCTGCATTTTTTTTGGGTTGAAGTGATAATAAATTTCCCTGCCAGTTTGTGTTTGGCTCAGTAATTCGCATTCATTCAAAATTTGGATATGCTTTGAAATTGTTTGCCTCGAAGCGTTGAAATTTTCCGCAATTGCCCCTGGCGTCATTGCCTGCAAGGCTACCAAACCCAAAATTGCCCTGCGCGTGGGGTCTGCAATTGCCTGAAAAACATCTCTCCTTGTTCTCATTTACGAAGCCATTTGGCTGCGAATATAATGCAGTTATTTGACTGCGCAATTATTTTTAAATCTTTATTTAAATAATTCAAATACTTGCACATCGAATATGCATTTTTTAGTCATAAAGGGAAAAAAACACGAAGAAAAAAGTATTTATAACATTAATCGGGTGCATTTCAAAATCTCGGTTTTTCATGTTTTCAATTTGCAGAAACACGAAATATTTAGTCCTGCTCATTTATAAGTCAATCCCTACTTTTTGCTGCCCAGCAAGCATCCTATATGGGGGAAATTTTGGATACCCATGGGGGCATATTTCCCCCATATAGGATTTTTATTTTGGGTTATATACCTATTCATAGCAATTTTACATTAAAGGAGGAACTAAGGGCATCTTGGCCTTGCCTCCCGCATTGTAGATTAGTTGGCTTAAGAAAATAATAATCCACCATCAAAATCTTAACAGTTTATTATCAATAAATTATCAGTTTCTTATCATAAAACTATCATTCCATTATCAATAAATTATCATAAAATTCACTTAAATTATCATAAAAAATGAGGCTTTAAAAAACATAAATAATTGAATATTAATGAGTTACATGAAAAAAAGAAGGGATAGCGAAAAAAAGTAAACCACCGAAAAACAAAAAATAACCCATTTCAAATAGTCGCTTGGTCTTCGCATTCCCTCCTTTCTGGGGTGTGAGGTGAGGTCGGGATTTAGTGTGGGGTTTTCACAATCAAATAGTAAAACTTCTTCTAAATGAAAAAGGCCAATGAAAAGCAAAGATCTGATATGCACCCCATCAATCTTCTTCTTTTCCTTTTCTTATTTCCCTTAATTTTTTGAGCTTTTTTATGATTTCGTGCCTTGGTGGCAGATTAATCAAACTTGCACTTGAGTAGTAACAAGTTTCGTAGCTTTGCAGCAAATGCAACAAACAAATTTTTCAATAAGCACAGTACTTTCTAACTTAAATATAGATGCTCTGAACGAGATGCAACAAGCATCTATCAACGCCAATGCCGACCATGACAACATAGTTCTGCTATCTGCCACAGGATCTGGCAAAACGCTGGCGTTTTTATTGCCAGTATTGCAATTGTTGGATATAGGGAACAAAAACACACAGGCTTTAATTATTGTGCCTTCCCGGGAACTGGCACAGCAGATAGAAGAAGTGTTTAAGCAAATGGGCACAGGCTTAAAGATAACTAGTTGCTATGGAGGCCACAAGCGCGAAACAGAAGAAAACAACCTGATACAGCCGCCTGCTTTGATAGTGGGTACACCCGGCAGGTTAGCAGACCATATACGAAGGGGAAGCATAACCGTTGACAGCATAACCACATTGGTGCTGGACGAATTTGATAAATCGCTAGAACTAGGCTTCCAAGAAGAAGTATCGTTTATTGTTAGCAGTTTGCCATTCATCAAAAAGCGGATACTTACTTCTGCCACAGAAGCGGTGCAGATACCTGCTTTTATTGGCTTGGAGAATGCCATACACCTCAATTTTTTACCCGAGGAAAAAGACAGCAGCAACAAACTGATAGTGCAGAAAGTAATTTCTGCAGATAAGGACAAGGTAGAAGCCTTGTTTAAATTGATTTGCTTCTTGGGCAACCGCTCTACCATTGTATTCTGCAACCACCGGGAAGCAGTGAACCGCACGAGTGATTTACTTGCTAAGATGGGCATACCCAACGAGTTTTACCACGGTGCATTGGAGCAGCAGGAGCGGGACAGTGCCTTATGCAAATTCAGGAATGGCAGTACTAACGTGCTGGTAACTACAGATTTAGCATCCCGTGGGCTGGATATACCCAATATCCGCTACATTATCCACTACCACCTCCCAGGCTCGGAAGATATTTTTGTGCACCGCAATGGCCGTACGGCCAGGATGGAAGCAAGCGGCACTGCCATATTATTGCTATCCACCATAGAAAAGCTGCCCGATTTTATAGACCGCAATATTGAAGAACTAGCAGTGCCCGAAAAAAGTCCATTACCCGAAAAGCCAAAATGGAGCACTTTGTTTATAGCCGCCGGCAAGAAAGACAAGGTAAATAAAATAGATATTGTAGGCTTTTTATCGAACAAAGGGCAGTTAAAAAAAGAAGACATTGGCCTGATAGAAGTAAAGGACTTTTTCTCTTTTGTGGCCATCCGCAAAAACAAAGTAGGCGAAACCTTGCAACTGATAAGGGACGAGAAAATTAAGAACAAGAAGGTAAAGATTGAAGTGGCGAAGTAGAGGGTATATTACACCGCATTATAAAAAGCAAATTCTGGGGATATATCATAATCCCAAATTACCACCTTGCCATACACATTTGTTTTGATGATTTTGTCCCAGACTATTTCGCCCATTTCCCCAATCCTTGCTTTGCTGAATACCTGATTAGCTAGCAATTGCTCAATGCCATTTAAGTTTTTATGGTTTTGTATAAGAGGGTAAACATCCAATTTTTGGTAATGCCATTGTTAAACATACAAATTAGGGAATAGGGAGTATTATTTTCTATAGTTGTTACTTTAAGCATTATTGAAAAATCGGTTTATTTTTTCTTATCCCCAAGTCTTTACACCCCCTCACTCAATTCCAGCCACCTAATCTCTTTCGATTCCAATTCCTTGCCAATGGCTATCAAGCGGTCGCTTAGTTTTTGTAGTTCGTCAAAAGGCAGGTTACCAGTACTCATTTGGGTGGTAATGGTGGCTTTTTCTGTTTCTAGCTGTGCAATTGCTTTCTCGGCTTGCTCAAGTTCCTGCTTTTCCTTAAAAGACAATTTTCTTATAGGTTTATCCGTTGCAGTTGCTGCTGTTTCTACAGGTTTTGGTGCAACAGGCGTGCTGGTTATTGCACTTCCCCGCTTTTCATTTTCCTTTTCCTCTATCCTGTACTGCGTATAGTTGCCAGGGAAATCCCTAACGATGCCATCACCCTCAAACACAAACAAATGATCTACCAGCCTGTCCATAAAGTAACGGTCGTGGCTTACAATTAGCACGCAGCCTTGGTAATCGTTCAAAAACCTTTCAAGCACGGCAAGGGTGGGCAAATCCAAATCGTTGGTAGGCTCATCCAGTATTAAGAAATTGGGGTTGGTAAACAAGATGGTAAGCAGTTGCAAACGCTTTTTCTCCCCCCCGCTTAGTGAATTAAGATAGGTATATTGCTTTTCTGGCGTAAACAAAAACAGTTCCAAGAACTGTGCGGCAGTCAAGCTGCCACCGTTGGCCAATGGAAAGTTCTCGGCAAATGTTTTTACATATTCTATCACCCGTACATTCTCTTTGATCACAAGCCCCTGCTGCGAGAAATTGCCAAATATGATGGTTTCCCCAACGTTTATTTTACCACTGTCTGGCTTTTCCAAGCCTTGTAGTATATTCAGGAAGGTTGATTTTCCTACCCCATTCTTGCCTATTACCCCAATGCGTTCACCCTTGCTAAAAGTATAGTCAAACCCCTTCAAAATGGGCAAATCACCATAGCTTTTATATACTTTCTTTGCTTCTAGTACCTTGCCGCCCATACGGCTCATTTTTACCTGCAACTGTACTTGGTTGTCTTCTATTTTTTGCTTGGCACGGGCTTCTACTTCATAAAAATTATCTTGGCGGCTTTTGCTTTTGGTAGTCCTGGCTTTGGGTTGCTTCCGCATCCACTCAAGTTCTTTCCTAAATTCATTTTTGGCCTTGTCTATGCTTGCTAGCTCGCTTTCTATACGGGCAGCTTTTTTCTCTACATAGTTTTCATAATCGCCTACATAAGTGTACATGTTTTCCCTTTCCAATTCCCATATTTCGGTACATACAGCATCTAGGAAATAGCGGTCATGCGTTACCAGCAACAAGGTAATGCTTTCCTGTCCAAGGTAATGCTCGAGCCATTCTATCATGCCTACATCCAAGTGGTTTGTTGGTTCATCCATCATCAGCAAGGTATGCTGGTGTTCAAAACCAATGTCTATCAATGTTTTTGCCAATGCCACACGTTTGCGTTGGCCACCACTTAGGCTGCTTACTTTGTTTTGCAGGTGGTTTATGTTTAGCTTGCTGAGTATCTGGTGTACCTTGGCTTCATAGTCCCATGCACCCATTTCGTCTATTTTTCCAATGCATTCGGTTATCATTTCCGCATCGTCAACTTCCAATGCGGCTTCGTATTGCCGCATTACGCTCATGATGGGGTGGTTGCTACTGAAAATATTTTCTAGCACAGTCTTGGTCTCATCAAATTTTGGGTCTTGTTCAAACAAGGCTACCGTTACATCTTTATTAATGAATACTTTGCCTTTTTCCTGTACTTCCTGCCCTGCCAAAATCCGTAATAGGGTTGATTTGCCCACCCCGTTGCGGGCTATTAGGGCTATTTTTTCTCCTTCGTTAATGTGGAATGTAATGTTATTGAACAAGGGATTGATCCCGTAACTTTTTGTCAAGCCTTCTACCGATACATAATGCATAGCTGCAAATATAGGAGTTAGTGGTCAGTGGTCGGTCGTTAGTGATTAGTAGTCAGTCATCAGTGATCGGTAATCAGTCATAAATATAACTCATAATTCTTGACTAGAATAGCAGCCTTTCCCCTTTCACCGTTTCATCAAATCGGCCATTTTCATATACCAAATGTCCGTTCACAAAAGTATGGGTGATGCTTGCAGGCATTGTTGTGCCTTCCAAGGGGCTCCAGCCACATTTATACAAAATATTTTCTTTTGAAACAGTATAAGGTTGGTTCATATTCACTAACACCAAATCTGCCTTGTAGCCTTCCCGTATAAAGCCACGGTCTTTTATGCCAAAACAAATAGCCACATTCTGACTCATTTTTTCCACCACTTTTTCTATGGTTATTTTGCCCTGCTCCACATACATAAGCATCAAAGGCAGGCTATGCTGCACCAACGGCAAACCAGCATGTGCTTTTTCGTAAGGTTCGTTTTTTTCATCCCAAGTGTGCGGTGCATGATCGGTGGCTATCACGTCTAGCCGACTGTCAAGCAGGGCTTCCCATAAAGCGACTTTATTGTTCGGGGCTTTTATGGCGGGGTTGCATTTTATTTGGTTGCCCAGCCTTGCATAGTCGTCGCTGGTAAAATGCAGGTGGTGCACGCATACTTCAGCTGTTATCCGCTTGTCTTCCAGCGGCAGCATGTTGCCAAACAATTGCAGCTCCCTTGCTGTGGAAATATGCAGCACATGCAGGCGGGCATTGTGTTTTTTGGCCAGTTGTATGGCCTTGAAAGAAGACTCAAAACAGGCTTCCTCATTTCTTATAATTGGGTGATCTGCTGGTTCCAAAACCCCTTTCGCTGCTTTGAGTTGTTGAAAATTGGCTTTAATAATGCTTTCTTCTTCGCAATGGGTAGCTATCAACAGCTCGCTGCCGCCAAATATTTTATCCAGCACCAATGGGTTGTCAACCAATAAGTTGCCAGTGGAGCTGCCCATGAAAATTTTAATGCCGCATACTTCGTGCCTTTTGTCGTTTGTTCGCAGTACTTCCTCCAAATTATCGTTGCCTGTACCCATGAAAAACGAATAATTGGCAAGAGATGTTTGGCTGGCTATATCGTATTTGTTTTCCAATAATTCCTGCGTGAATGCCGGCGGGCTTGTATTGGGCATTTCCATGAAACTGGTAATACCTCCTGCTATGGCCGCTTTGGCTTCGGTGTAAATAGTTGCCTTGTGCGTAAGCCCAGGCTCCCGGAAATGCACTTGGTCGTCAATGCAGCCCGGCAGCAAAAACTGGTTGTTGCCGTCTATTTCTAGTGCCCTGCTTTTCAGTTGGATGGAACTGCCAATTTTTTCGATTTTTTTATCTTTAATTAATACATCTCCAAATATTTTTGCATTGTCCGAAACAATACAAGTATTTTTAATTAGGTATGTGTTCATGTTATCCTATTTTTGACAAAGCCAATGATGGCAAGGTTACGCATTTGCTTATTAAAAAACTGGTTGCTTTATTTATATTTTTTCAAAACATCAATTCATACAATATGAAATTTGCACGTTTACTACCATTACTTGCTTTTTTGTTACTTGCTACTGTTGGTTTCTCACAGTCCGATTACATTATGCTGGGTTCCCGGCAATATGATATTATTGATCGGCTTCAAATTGAACTACGCACAGATTCTATCTTAAACTTTTCTGATGTGCGCCCCTACAGCAGGAAAGTAATTACAGAACGATTTGAGTATATCAACCAACTGGCTGCCGAGGGGAAAATAACAATTTCAAAAGCAGACAAATACAATATAGACCTTTTGTTGAAAGACAATTTTGAATATACCAAGGGTTTTGACTTAAAGGATAGCATCCTTTCGCTTCAAGATGTATTTTCAAAGCCCGTTCTTACACACCCTCCTTATATCGGGGCGAAAAAAGGCGATTTTTCTTTTTATGCCACATGGTATATCGATTATACACGGGGGAAAGACAACACCAGTTCCAATTCTTTGATAAATAATTTAAGGGGCATTGCCATCAGGGGCAATATTAACAAAAATATCGGCTATTACTCTTATATTTCAGAACATCAGGAAACAGATCCAACTTATGTAAACCAGTATGTACAGAAGTTTGCTGCCGTGCCTGGCGAAGGTTTTTTTAACCCGTTCAAAGAAAACGGGTACGACCTTTTAAATGCAAGAGGCGGCATCATGTTTAAAGCCACAAAGGGCATAGACATGCAATTTGCTTATGACAAAATATTTATAGGCGATGGGTTCCGCAGCTTGATCATGAGCGATTTCAGCAACAGTCAGTTATTCTTAAAAATAAATACCAGGCTTTGGAAATTTAATTACCACATTCTTTATTCCCAATTAACAGCCACACACCCATTATCTGGAGGCAGTGTATATTCTGGCAATTATGACTATCCTAAAAAATACATGGCATTCCACCAGATTGATGTGCAAGCCAACAAGTGGCTAAACATTGGTGCATTTGAAAGCGTAATGTTTGGCAGGCAAAACGGTTTTGACCTTTCTTACCTGAACCCTATAATTTTTTACCGCGCCGTGGAAAGGCAGAATGGTAGCCCAGACAAAGTAATGATTGGGCTAAATATAAAAGCAAATCCGTTTAAAAACACACAACTGTATAGCCAAATTATAGTGAATGAGTTTTCGTTTCAGGATTTAAAGCACTATGGCAAAGGCAGCTTTGTAAACAAGCAAGGATTGCAGCTTGGGGGCAAAATGATAGATTTCCTTGGGGTTAAAAACCTGGATATACAGGCAGAAATGAATATTGTGCGTCCATTTGTTTATTCCCACTACGACTCTGTTGGTTCTTACAGCAATTACAACCAGCCATTAGCACATCCATTGGGGGCAAATTTCAGAGAATATATCGGCCTAATAAAATACCAGCCTTTAAACAAGCTGCACCTGCAGGTTAAACTCATCTACTATAAACAAGGCCTCGATTCAGCCGGCTACAATTTTGGCTCAAACATATTCCGGTACTACAGCGTAGGTAGGCCACCTACAAGTGCCACCAATAGTAGCCCAAGGTCAGAAGGCTTTTTTATAGGCAGTGGCATATTGGCCAAATGCTTTTTGGCTAATATATCGGCAAGCTATGAAATACTGCCATTTTTGTTTTTAGACGTTACCACCATTACTAGGAAGTATTCGCAGGAAAATGCCCCCGACTTCAACACTAATATTTTCAACGTTGGCATCAGGCTAAATGCACAGAAAAGGGAATTTGATTTTTAAAGAAAGAATTATATACGCCCGCCTGCCCTATCTTCGCCGCCACTATTTACTGTATACTCGCGGCTAAGCCGTTAAAATATAAACATCTTATTTAAATGGGTTGTTTATTCCATTTTATTAAGCCACTTTTGCAGTAATTCTTTCTAATTCGATTTTAAAGACTTTTTAATATAATGGCATTATTTAATTTTTTCACTCAAGAAATAGCGATTGACCTTGGAACAGCCAACACGCTGATTATACACAATGACGAGATAGTTGTAAACGAGCCTTCCATCATAGCACTAAACAGGAACAACCCTAAAGAGGTATTGGCCGTGGGCAAGCGTGCATTGCTGATGCATGAAAAAACACACGAGAGCATAAGAACTGTTCGCCCATTGAAAGACGGTGTAATTGCCGATTTTAATGCTGCCGAACTGATGATAAGGGAATTAATTAAATTGGTTTACCCCAAAAAGCCTTTGTTCCCACCAAGCTGGCGAATGCTTATCTGCATCCCATCTTCTATTACCGAGGTTGAAAAACGCGCGGTGAGGGACAGTGCAGAACAAGCTGGTGCCAAGGAAGTATATATGATACACGAGCCTATGGCAGCAGCCTTGGGCATTGGCGTAGATGTGGAAGAACCAGTTGGCAACATGATTATAGATATTGGCGGTGGCACTACTGGCATTACGGTGATTGCCCTTGCTGGTATTGTGTGCGACCAAAGCATCCGTATTGCTGGCGATGAGTTTACCGCCGATATCATGGAAGCATTGCGCAGGTATCATAGCTTACTAATAGGCGAGCGCACTGCAGAACGCATTAAAATAGAAGTGGGTGCAGCCATGAAAGATTTGGATAACCCACCGGATGACTTGGCAGTAAATGGGCGCGACTTGGTTACTGGCATACCCAAGCAAATAATGGTAAGCTACCAGGAAATAGCAGAGGCTTTGGACAAAAGCATTTTTAAAATTGAAGAAGCCATTTTAAAAGCACTGGAAGCCACACCACCCGAGCTGGCCTCTGATATTTACAAGCGTGGGCTTTACCTTACTGGTGGCGGGGCATTGCTTCGTGGGCTGGACAAACGCTTGGCTGCCAAAATAAAACTGCCTGTTCATATTGCAGACGACCCGCTTAAAAGCGTGGTGCGTGGTACAGGGCTAGGGCTTAAAAATTACCAGCGATACCCTTTTATCATGAAATAATAGTAACATATTTACTGGCAAAGCCTAAAGCGTACTTGTAGCTTTAGGTTTTACTTTTTAGTTTACACATGAAGAATATTATACTATTTATACGCAATTATTTTACGCTTATCTGTTTTGTTGCATTGCAGGTAACTTGTATTTTAATGCTGAATAAAAGTAGCAAAACGCATGAGGCCTTCTTTTCCTTTTATGGCAACGAGTTTGTAAGCAACGTAAACAAACTACACAACAATATTTTTGTTTATTTCAACCTAAGGGAAGTAAACAAGCAACTTGCAGATGAAAACAGCCGCCTGAAATACCAAGCAATTGTAAACCAAATAGTGCCAGACAATACCCATAAAATAGTTATAGACTCCACGTTAAAAGACACTAGTGGGCGGTATAGGAAATATACTTTCTTTCCCGCAGCAGTTGTGGGCAACAGTACCACATTGCAGAATAATTTCATCACTTTGGAAAGAGGATCGCTACAAGGGGTGCAACTAGGCATGAGCGTAATTGCGCCGCAAGGTGTGGTAGGCACGGTGCTGTATGTAAGCGAAAACTTCTCTATCGTGATGAGTATTTTAAACAGGAGCAGCAGGGTAAGTGCCATGCTGAAAAAAGACAACAATGCTGGCAGTATTGAGTGGAGCGGCGAAAACCCTTTGCTGCTTACACTTAAAAATATACCTAAAAGTGTAAAAGTGAATATAGGCGACACGGTAGTAACTAGCTCTTACTCGGCCAATTTCCCTTCCAATATCATGGTAGGCACTATTGCCGCAAAAACTGCCGACCAGTCCAGCAATTTTTATACCCTTAAAGTAAATGCATCTACCAGCTTTGGCAGTTTGCAGTACGTGTACCTAGTAAAAAATGTACGCTATGAGGAGCAAAAAGCATTAGAAACCAAAGTGCAAAAAACAAATGACTAGCCTGTTAAAAAATATAATCCGTTTTATTTTATTTATATTGGTACAGGTTTATGTGCTGGACAAAGTACCCCCTTTGCACCAGTTTATTGTCCCGTACCTCTACTTTTTATTTATCCTTTGGCTTCCTTTTACCATCAACCGGGTGTTGCTGCTGGCTATAGCTTTTGCGTTTGGGCTTAGCTTAGATTATTTTACTGGCACACTGGGCTTGCACGCTGCCCCCTGCGTGCTGATTGCTTACCTGCGGCCTTTTATTTTAAACTTCATCATCAGGCAAGAAAGCAACGAGCTTAGCTATACCGACCCTAGCATCAAAAGCATGGGTTTCACCTTATATGCGCTTTATGTGGCCTTGCTTACCTTTATACACCATCTTTACCTAGTTGTAATAGAGTGGCTGCAATTTGGCGATGTCTTGTATTTGCTAGGCAAGGTAATGGGTACAACAGCCATTAGTTTACTGCTTATTGGCATTACCGAGATGTTGCTGTATAGGAAAGGCACTTTTAAAACCAATGCAGGGTAAGAGAATTAGGAATTAAGAATTTCTTTTATTAACTGCAGGCGCGGGGCAGAGGTGAAAATTTATTGCAACAATTTGAAATGCCGTATGAATGGAATATTTATGAGGCTTTCTCAAAAGTCGGACTAAACTGCTTTTGATTCGGACACCTGATGGAGACTCGGGGTGGTACAGGTGATTGTAAAAGCCCTATTTTACTTTTGAGACAGCCTCTTTTAAAAATAGCATTTATCCTTTTTTACAAAAAATCTACTTTGTCCTATTCAAACATCTTTTTTTTGCAAAAAAAAGAAAACTGTTAGTATTAAGGTGTAATTTAAAGGGGTATAGGGTTTAAACAAGTATCACTATGCAGGAAACAGAGACAGGCATCACTCATTTCCTGCTTCCAAAAAGGAGGCTTCCAATCCGTACCATGTTACTGCCTTCCTCAATGGCTATTTTGTAGTCGCTGCTCATGCCCATACTTAATATAGACAATGTACAATTCCTAAACTCCAATTGTGAGTATATATCAAAAAGGCGTTTTAGTGTTTTAAATTCCCCCCTAATTTTTTCAGCATCTTCAGTAAAGCTCGCCATGCCCATCATGCCTTTAATTCGGATGTGGGTTAGGGCTTGAAGGTTGCTGGCAAACAGTTGCTGTAGTTCTGCTTCGTTAAAGCCAAACTTGGTTTCTTCCTGGGCAATATGAACCTGCAACAGGCAATCAATGGTGCGGCCTATCTTTGTTGCTTGTTTGTCTATTTCTTGTAGCAGCTTGTAACTATCTACCCCGTGTATCAAATGCACGAATGGGGCAATGTATTTTACTTTATTGCTTTGCAAATGGCCTATAAAATGCCATTGGATGTCTTTTGGCAAGATTAATTGCTTGTCTATAAGTTCCTGCACATAATTTTCGCCAAAATCCCTATGGCCTATTTGGTACAGTGCTTCTATATCTTTAATAGGTTTTGTTTTGCTTACAGCTACTAGTGTAGCATTGGCTGTCGCCAATTTTTTTATGATATATTCATATGTGTCTAAGTTTATTGCCATGATATCATGTTTTTTCGCCACAAAAGGTCAAGTTTGACTCAAAAGCCTAAGGCGCAAAGATGCACAATTGAAAAAGAAAATAATACATACGAAAAAAATTAAGTTAACCACGAAGGCATAAAAGACAAAGGAACATGAAGTAGAATATAAGTTTTAGGGCCTTACAGCCTTATTCGTTATTCACTTGTTTAAGTGATTGCACAAACTCGTAACGCCGTGAAAGTACAAAAATGGAGTGAAGCCATCAATTCATTTGGGGGCATCCAATTCGTTTCTAGCATCGGCAAGTTTATTCATAAGCAACTGTGCAGCCCTGACGCAGCCAAGGAATAGACTAGAGTCGATGGACCATTGTTGATACATTAAAACCAGATGTGCGGCGTCAGCTGAATGGAAGGAAAACAATGATTTATTCAATCAGGGGCTGCCATCAATTTATTGCAAGTAAAAGTGTTTTTATAGTTGAATGCGTTTGAAAATAAAAGAATAATGACTATTTTAATATGGAATTGGGCATTATTCTCGAAGACTTACATGATGAAAATATAATTCTAAACAACGGTGTCTTATTCTTTATTGGCACCATTTTTATTTTAACTGATTCTTTCTATCTTTAATTCAAACTCCTAAAATCTACTGGCACCAACTTACTTACTCCCGGTTCCTGCATGGTTACGCCGTAGATAACATCTACCGCACTCATGGTTTGTTTGTTGTGGGTAACGATGATAAACTGCGAGTTGTCGCTGAATTTCTTGATCATTTGGGTAAACTTGCCTACGTTGGCATCGTCTAGCGGGGCATCTACTTCGTCCAGGATACAGAAGGGAGCGGGTTTTATTAAATAGATAGCAAACAATAGAGCAGTGGCTGTAAGGGTTTTTTCCCCACCACTCAATTGGGTAATGGACGATGGGCGTTTGCCTTTTGGTTTGGCAATAATTTCAATGCCGGTTTCTGCCAGGTTTTCGGGGTTTACAAGTACCATGTCGGCGGTATCTTCTTCAGTAAACAAAGCCTTGAATACTTTTTGGAAATTCTCTCTTACGGCATTAAAAGTGTCGAGGAATTGTTGGTTGGCGGTGGCTTCCACTTCCTGTATGGTTTGCATGAGGCTGTCTTTGGCGGTAACCAAATCGTTCTTTTGCTCCAGGATAAAGTCGTACCGCTTTTTCATTTCGGTATAGGCTTCTATGGCGGTGGGGTTTACCTCGCCCATATTGTCCATGCGCTTGCGCAGGCGGTCGCTGCTGGCCTGTAATTCCTCTAGCGGGGAATCGGTAAGTCGTTCTTCATCCAATATTTTGTTCAGGTCTATTTTAAATTCCACATGCAGGCGTTCCTTCATACCCGCCAGTTGCAGTTTCAATTCATTGGTCTTGTCTTTCAAGCCATTGAGCGAAGCGTCGAGCATTTCCTTGCTTTTTACCTTTTGGCGTAGTTCGCTTTCCTTGGCTTGCAAGGTGTTCCGCATGTTGTAGAAAGCCTGGTCGGCTTCGTTCAGTTTCTTTTCCTCGTCTTCCTTGCGGTACATCAGTTGCAGCAAGGCATCTTCACTAGCCAATAAAGCTTTTGCGCCTTCGGCAATATTGGATGCAGCTTCGCCCAATTGAGCGGTATTGGTATCTATTTGAAGGTGCAGCTCGTTCAGTTGTTTTTGTTTGAACGTGAGTTCCTGTTGCAACGCATTGATTTTGCTTTGCTGGCGGGTCAACTGCAAATTGTTTTCATTGTATTGTCCAGAAGCTGCCTGATAATCCCTTTCCGCTAATTTGTAATCGCCTTCCACCAACTGCAAATCGGCAGTAGTTTGTTGCAATTGTTTGTTGAGTTGAAGCAAGGTTTCACGGGTATTGGCAATGGCTTCCTGCTCGTCTTCCAAGCGCATTTGCAAATCTTCCAACCTTTGTTGTGCAGTAGATTGTGCCGCTTGCGTATTTTCTATTTTGTTCTTAGCAGCAAAAACCTGATTGGTCAACTGGTTGATTTCGTTTTCCGTTTGGCGGATAGCGCCTTCTTTCAATTGTTGGTTATAGCCCAGCACCTGATCCTGTATGGTTTTTATTTGCGTACGCAAACCTTGTACTATGGTGTCTTGCTGCGCAATATCGGCACTTAGTTTTTCGAGGTTTTTGGCACGGCCAATTTTCTTGCCCTCAAACAAACCTACGCTACCACCCGTTAATGTATATTGCCCCTGAACATATTTGCCCGACTTTTCTAACACAATGCAATTACCATCTACATGGGAAAAAGCCGCTTCGTTTTCAGCAATAAACACATGCTGCAACAAGTAAGCCGCCAGTTGGCGGTATTGCTCATCCACCTCTATCACATCCATCGCTTTGGTGGTGTTGGAAGGTTGGGTGCAGGTATTATTGCCCGCTACAATTTTATCCAGCAAAAAGAAGTTTGCCTTCCCCTTTTTGTTGTTGTCTAGCAAGCGAATGGCTTCCATGCCTTCGGCTAGGTTGGCCACCACATAGTAATTCAGGTAAGGTTCCAGTACATTTTCAACAGCAGCCCTATAGGTTTCGTTTACATAAATAATATCCGATAGGATAGGGGCTGCGTGGTTCCAATTGGGGTTTTTGTGGAGGAACTTGATGCTTTCTGGATAGCCTTCCATGGAGTCAACAAGGCTTTTTAGCAAGGCATATTCATTGCGTTTGCTGTCCAACTTGCGGCTTTCATCTGCCAATTGGCTGCGGAAACCTTCCAGTTGCTGCTGGGAGTTGAATATATTTTGCTTGGCGGCTTCGTGTGCTTCCTGCAATTCTTGCAAGTGGCTACGCCTGTCAGTTAGTGCTTCTTCTTTGTCTGTTAACTCTACCTCTAATTGTTTTAACAGGTAAGTACGGTTTTGCTGCTCGTCCTGTAATTGTGCGGCAGAGCGTTGTATATTGTTAATGGAAGTATCTGCTACTGCCACTTTTTTCTCCGCATCAAACTGGCTTCGCTGTATGCTTTGGTATTGGCTGCGCAAGGCATCCAAGCCGCTGCGTTTTTCATCGAATATTTCCCTTTTCTCGTCAATGGCTTGCTTGGCGGCTGCTACGGCAAACTGCAAGTTTTGCAAGGTTTTGCTTTCGTCGCCTACTTGTAATTGGGTAAACTGGATGCTGTCGCCTAAATTTTTCAACTGTCCCTCTGCTTTTGACAAAAAGTCTTTCAGGCTGGTTTCTTTTTCTTGCAGGTATTTCAACTTTTGGGCAGAAAGGTTCTTTTCATTTTCCTTGGTGCGCAGGTTTTGTTGCAATTCGTTAAAGGCGGTTTGCTTGCTGTGTAGCTCCCTTTCCTTTTCTATAAAGCCCAGTTTTTCTTGTTCAAGGGCTGCTTCCTCGGTGGCTATTTCAGCTTCGAGTCGTATTTTTTTGTCGCCCTGTGTGTCTTGCTCCTCGTTTAATTGTTTATAGGTAATGTTGAAGCCTTCCAAAGAAGCTTTCGCCAATTCAACGGCTATTTCTTTGTATTCTTTTTTTATCTCAATGTATTTCTCTGCCTTTTTGGCTTGGTTTTCCAGTGTTTTCAACTGGTTGTTTATTTCAAACAACAAATCTTCAATACGGGCCAAATCCTGTTCGGTGGCATCCAGTTTTGACTTCGCTTCTTTCTTTCTGGTCTTGTAAATGGTAATACCTGCCGCTTGTTCCAGCATACGGCGGCGGCTGTTTTCCTTGTCACGAATAATATCATCCACCATGCCTAGTTCTATGATGGCATAGCTGTCTGTGCTAATGCCCGTATCAAGGAACAAATTGTGGATGTCTTTCAAGCGGCAGCTTACATCGTTCAGCTTGTACTCGCTGTCCCCATTTTTATAGAAGCGGCGGGTAACGGTAACAGTAGTAAATTCTGTGGGCAGCAGGTTACGGGTGTTCTCGAAAGTAAGGCTTACCTCTGCCAGTCCGCTGGCACTACGGGTTTTGGAGCCATTGAATACCAATGCCCCCTGGTTCTCGCTGCGCAAGGCACTGATTTTTTGCTCGCCAATTACCCAGCGGATACTATCAATAATATTGCTTTTGCCACAACCGTTGGGGCCAATGATGCCCGTGATGCCCTCATCGAACGTAAGGACAGTTTTGTCCGCAAAACTCTTGAACCCTTTTATTTCTAAACTTTTTAACCGCATGTCTTGTTTTCGCCTGCTTTTTCCTGTTGCGTGCGAACATACGGTTTTCGGCTGTTAATGTGCGAAAGTTGGCGTTGGGTGTGGAGAAAAAGGTGGGGTGGGGGTTGCCACTAATGCACGAATGGGCACGAATAGTTTTTAAGATGGTATCGAATAGTTTAAAGAATAGCTCCCTTATAACTCATGTAAAAAGTCTTTAGCAGGTGTTGTTTTTAGTTTGCCTCTCTTAAATAACTGTACTTCTTTAAGACCAGCTTTTATATTGTCTGTAATTTCTTCTTTTGAAGAGCCGTTATCCAACTCTATTTTTTTTACATATTGTAAGTTCCTTGCCAGTTCCACAAAATGGTTATACTCTTTGTCTGTGGTGTATATGGTTACATGCCTCATATTATTTACTTGCCTGTTTTTTATTAGTAGTCCTCCTGTCTGCCGTAAAATTAAGTAAAATGTAAAAGAGAGGAATCAAAATGTAAAGGTTTGTTTAGGTTACTTTGGTAGCTGCGACAGGTATTCCTGTATGGCGTAATGATATACTGTTTTGCTGGGCGGGAGTTTTTGTATATATGCTTCTTTAGCAATTGGGTCTGCAAGGATGGATTTGGCATAAGCAATTGCATCTGTGAAGGTATTGCGTTGCTTTTTTTGGTGTGTGGAGGGTTTTACATGGGACATGTCCGGGAACTTGGATATTATGGTTCGGTTACCGTATTTCTTTACCACTATTTGCTTGCCCACATGCCCTTGCATGTCTTTTAGGATGATGTTTTCGTTTGCTGTTGCCATAGTACAAAGGTAAGATTCCTATGCTGTTTCTCCAAGCATCCTTCGTTCATCCTTCGTTCATCTTTCGTTCATCCTTCGTTGGAGGGCTTAGGTGTGGACGTTGTATGTGGTGCTTTCATTTACTGCACATTTTAGGCAAGCGGGAAGAATGAAGCGAATGGCACAAGCGGCAGGCTTGCGCCAGCGAGGGAAGAACAAAGCGAATGGCAGAAGGGGTAGGCTTGCTCCAGCGGGAGGATAAATTTCCATAGCTTGCTTTTTAAGAGCCTTTAAATTCAAAAGCTACTTTTTTGGCAGGCCTATTTTCGCTATTTTCTCTCTTGCTTCCTCTACCTTTTTAGGAAACAGCACTGTTTCATCTAATTTATCCAATTTTTTATCAATGATAACAAATGGTACTTTACTTGCGTTTAATTCTGCAATTGTTTTCATAACCCAAATTTAATGTATTTTTTGTTTTGCCAAAAATGATGTGTAGTTTTTTCCGAATTCAAAATATTCCCATTCTTCATTAAATTCGCCATATACTTCAAAGTATTCTGTTATATCTTCCCAATATTTTGCAATTCCCATTTGATAAAGGCGTGTCCTTGCCCTAGTGCTTCCAGTGGCATATATCCAAATATCTTGGTGTTTGCTACAAAAAGCATAGACGGCTGCAATTACTGTTGCAAGCACTTTTTCACTATCGCCATTATCACTTATTGCCAAATCATTAATGGCACCCGTTTCGTCTTCGTCACCAAAAGCCAAATTATAAGCCCGCTCCTCATTGATTAGCGTAAATTGAACTTGTTTTTTAATCAATCCTTTAGGGCCTTCGCTAATAAATTCATAACTTGAAAGTTCTTGCCCTGATTTTAGTTGGTACTTTGGTAGTTTCATTTGCTTGCCTTACTCCCTTTTAAGAAATCAATATTCTGTTTTGAATTTAAGTATTTCGTTTGTTGTTGCCATAGTACAAAAGTAAGATTCCTACGCTGTTTCTCCAAGCATCCTTCGTTCATCCTTCGTTCATCCTTCGTTGGAGGGCTTAGGTGTGGCCGTTGTGGGAGTTGCTGTTATTTACTTGTGCTTGCTCTTTTGCCAAGCGAGAATAACGAAGCGAATGGCTAAAGTGGCAGGCTTGCGCCAGCGGGGGAATTAAGGGTATATATAGCCTGATTTTGCTTTATATAGATTATTTAAAATAGTAGAATACTGTTGCGTAGTTATTATATTATAATTTAAGTCAAGTCTAATTGGGAAAAAATCACTAATTTCTGTTTCATCTTGCTTTTTAATTGTATAATGACATTTTGCTAAATATAAAACAGGCCTAACACTATCTGCTTTGTTAATTAATTTTTCAATTTTTCTCATATCTATAACTAGCAAACTATCAAATAACAAGACTTTCTTTGATTCCATTGTATTGTTTTTTACATCATCTTTATAGGGTTGAGATAATTCTTTAGATAAATAATCCATAGTCTTAGCCATCTCTTTGTCACTTTTAATCATAATTCTGAGACTATCATAATACCTGAAATTATATTCCAAGTTTTTGCCCATTGACATATAGAGATTTACATACTGGTTTTTAAGTGTTGTTGTATCTAGTTTAACAAAACTGAAATTCAATAATTTTATAGTGCTGTCCTCTTTTAATAATAGCGTTTCACAATAAGACTTTAATTTGTACTCATCTATTTTTTGTGCGTTTAGATTTATATAAGTACACAATAAACTCCCAGAAAATATTAAAATAAATCTTTTCACTATTAGATATTTTTCTTTATAACTTTTTAGAATAGCTACTTTCACTTTTGAAGTACTTGTTTTAACATAGTCATCGACTTTATTGCTTCTTCTGATTTACATGGTGTCCCTGGCATTGGAAAAGCAAACACTCTTGAATTGAAATACTTTTCTAATTGGGGGTTAAATCCGTAGTTTGATTTTGTATTAACATTAAAATTTAGTTTTATAATTTTATCCAAAACGGCTTTGTAAACAAAAATAATAACCTTAGGATTGAATTTTTCAATTATCAACAAGATTCTTTGAAGCCCTTGCCTATATTCTTCACTTGTCGGCTCGTTACCATAATCTCTTGGGACTTTTACAATGTCAGTAATTCCATAGTTGTTTTCAAGTAAGTAATTGTCTGCAAAGTCATTATTAGGAACTTTTAGAATGCCATAATCTGAGAGTCTGTTCCAAAACATTGTTCCTTGTTTACCTTGAAAGTAGTGTCCTACTCCAACACTAATTGTTGCTGGCGTTTTTGCAATAAAAAGAATGTCAAGATTGCCATTGTCGGGTAATATATCCGCCAAAGAGTAATACTCCTTTTTATCAACATTGATTTTTATCTTGTAATTTTTCATTGTAGTATATGGCTAAAAAATTAATGCTGCTTGCAGGTGTAGTAACAAATTAGATTGCAATCACCCCTTCCCCAACTTACTATTCTTGCTCCCATAAACCCCATAAATCACCAAGCCAATACCCATCCAGATAAAGAACCATAACCAGCTAATGGCGGGGATTTCGGTTAGGAGGTATAGACAACATAATGCACCAATGATGGGGATAACGGAATAATTGCGGATAAAAGCCAGTATAGATACAACCACCAGTATTGCCATGAAAACCAAGAACAATAACTCCTGGTAACCTTCTGTGCTTACTTTGGTAAAAGCATCGAAAATGCGGGTGTGGAATGCCCAAGTGATTAAAATGGTGAGTGCAGGCATTATCCATTTGCCATTGATATAGGGTAGGCGGAAAGCACTTTTGGTATTGTGCTGTATTTTGGGCAATACCAATACGCCAAAGCAAACCAGCACAAAGGCAAATAATGTCCCGATACTGGTAAGGTCTGTCATTAAACTGCTAGGCAGGAATAGGGAAGGGATACCCACGAGGAAGCCAGTAACAATGGTGGCGAAGGCAGGTGTTTGGTATTTGGGGTGTACTTCAGAGAACTTTTTAGGTAGTAGTCCATCCCGGCTCATGCTCATCCAAATACGTGGTTGACCTAGTTGGAACACCAATAATACGCTGGTGGTGGCAATTACCGCACTTACGGATATGATATAGCCTATCCAAGGCAGGTGCACTTTTTCAAATACATAGGCCAATGGGTCGTTTACTTTTAATTCGGAATAATGTACCATACCCGTTAATACCAAGGCTATCAGGATATACAAAACCGTACAGATAACAAGGGAGTAAATCATGCCCTTGGGTAAGTCTTTTTGTGGGTTTACACATTCTTCTGCCGTGGTGGAAATGGCATCGAAACCGATATAGGCATAAAACACAGCAGATACACCTGCCAATACACCGCCAAACCCATTGGGCATAAACGGGTGCCAGTTGCCTGTGTTTACATAAAAACTACCAATGATAATGATTAAGATGATGACGATAATCTTGAAGATGACCATGAAGTTGGTGCTTTTCTTGCTTTCCTTAATGCCGATGTAGGCCAAAATGGTAATCAGCACTACAATAACCAATGCGGGCAAATTAATCAGGAAGTGCTTGCCAAAGATGATGGGGGCACTGCCCCATGCGGCAATAGCTGCCTGCATGGTATCTGTTAATGGTTGGTGTGCTGCTATGGCTTTGTTGGCATCGTCCACAACGCTGCTTACGGAAAATGGGTCGTTTACCAACCAATCGGGCAGGTGTATGCCTAGACCCTGTAACAGGTTGTTGAAATAACCGCTCCAACTAATGGCCACTACAATATTGCCAATGGCATATTCCAGTATCAATGCCCAGCCGATAATCCAGGCTACAATTTCGCCAAAGCTAACATAAGCGTATGTATAGGCACTGCCTGCAATAGGCACACGGCTGGCAAATTCGGCATAGCACAAGGCACTAAAACCACAAGTAACCGCCGTGATAATAAAGAGTATGGAAATGCCCGGCCCGCCGTTAAAGGCTGCCGTGCCGATTGTAGAAAAGATACCTGCACCAATTACCGCCGCAATACCCATGAACGTAAGGTCTTTTACACCCAACACTTTGTTCATGTGGCCACCACCGTGACCATCACTTAGACCAGCTTCGCTATCTGCAATAATTTTATCAATTGTCTTTTTTCGGAACAACATGCTCATATTTCACACCAATTTTTATAAAAACACAGTTTTATTTTCAGTTGTGGAAATATAAGGCGGTTTTCTAAATAATTGATAATTATTTAGAAGTCTTAACTCGTAAGTGGTGAGTCGGAAGCTTTAGGAACACACTTTGGGGGAATTGGTAATAACGCAATACTTACGACTTATGACTTACCACTTACGACTTTTTGTTCCATCCTTTTCCCTAACCAAGTTTGACCAGCGGGTACTAACCATTCATTTATAAGTGCTTCTTTTGTAGCTACCAGGTTGTTGAAGTAAAGTGTTTCGGGGGTAATGAACCCATTTTCCAGTGCATGGCTTAAATGCGCCAAGGGTAGCAACTGTACTTTTTCCTTGATATAAAAAGCCAGGTTCTGTCGGTTGAACATGTCTACTTTAAAGTGCTGTTCTATCTTTTTAATCAAATGCACGCTGCTGTCGGTACTGCAACCGCTTACGCCAGTGGCTGTTTCATCGGCCATAAGGACGATAAACTGACCATAGAACAAATTGGCATAGCCTTTTACAGGTGTGCCATGGCTTTTCCAATCCTGTACAAATTGTGCAAACAAATCTTCCAATTCAAAAGCCTCGCTCATGCTAAACAAGCGGCTGCTCTGGTACACCCATACTTTAGAGGTAGGGTGGAAATCTGCCGGTAATATTTCGTTTAAATCCATAATTTTTTAATTGATAATTTTTAATTGATAATTGATAGTGAATAATTGATAATGGTTAATAGCGATTCTTCACTACTAATTATGAACTATCAATTGTCAATTATCAATTAATCACATGCTTTGCGCAATCAATTCCGCCACATCCATTACCTGCACATCGCCTTCTTTCTCTTCGCTTTTAACACCATCTGTCATCATGGTATTGCAAAAAGGGCAGGCAGATGCAATGATAGAAGCCCCTGTTTGCAAAGCCTCGTGGCTACGTTCAATATTAATGCGGGAAATGCCCGGTTCATCTTCTTTAAACATCTGCGCACCACCGGCACCACAGCACAGGCCATTGCTGCGGCAGCGTTTCATTTCTACCAGTTCGGCGTCCAATGCTTCCAACACCTTGCGGGGGGCTTCGTAAATATTGTTTGCCCTGCCCAGGTAGCAGCTATCGTGGAAAGTTATTTTTTTGCCTTTAAAAGCCCCGCCTTCTTGCAAAACTATTTTGCCTTCGTTGATTAATTCTTGCAATAGGGTTGTATGGTGTATTACTTCATAATGGCCGCCCAGTTCAGGGTATTCATTTTTCAATGTATTGAAACAATGGGGACAGGTAGTTACTATTTTCTTTACGCCATAGCCGTTTAATACTTGGATATTCTGATAGGCCATCATTTGGAAGAGGAATTCGTTCCCTGCACGCCTAGCTGGGTCGCCAGTACAGGCTTCTTCTTTCCCCAATATAGCAAAGCTGATACCTGTTTTAGTTAAGATAGTAGCGAAAGCCTTGGTTATCTTTTGTGCCCGTTGGTCAAAACTCCCGGCGCAACCTACCCAAAACAGTATTTCGGGTGTTTCGCCATTCATCATCATTTCCGCCATGGTATTAATCTTCATGCAGCCCTTATTTTGCTGCGAAAGTAAGCTAAAAATTGTGGTTTGTCATTTTTGCAACGAAGGCACGAAGACAGAAAGAGGCACAAAGGGTTTAACCGCAAAGTTCGCAGATCCATTTACCCAAAGAAGGCGCAAAGAGGGGATAACCACCCCGGCCTACGGCCACACCTCGAGTGGGGAATTGTCAAAATGCTTCGCTCAAAGGGCGTAGAGCCTAAGAGAAACTGCTACTTTACATATAAAAGTCTCAGACAATGGCACCAAACAGCACATAGGGAAATGAACCGGGCATAAAAAAACTTCATTTCTTTATTTAAGTAAAAAAGAAATGAAGTTTAAAATATATGGTGGGTAGTTCCCCTTTAGGGGCTACTGTGCGGACACATCTTTTTTTGTATAATAAGCCTCTTTGCAATGAGCCTTTTTTGCAAAAAAGCGGGTGTTCGCATATCCTTTGTGTCCTTTAAGTGGAACGTTTTATCATTTTTAGAAGGCAATTTGCTAAATCCCCCTTGTGTTCTTTGTGTAAATCCTTGTGTTCCTTGTGGTTAAATTTCTTTTTTAAAACATGTGTACACACAGTAGCTTTAGGGGCGGAGGGGTGTATTACAACACAATCTCATGCTCTGCAATCAACCGCCTCATATTAATTAAAGCATAGCGCATACGGCCAAGGCAAGTGTTTAATGTGGTATTGGTGAGGCTGGCAATTTCTTTAAAACTCAATTCGCCAAAATGGCGCAGCACAATCACTTCTTTTTGCTCTGCTGGTAAAAAATTCAGCATCATCCTTACTTTGTCATGGCTTTGCTCACGGATTAGCTGCATGTCCGCAACATCGCCTTTGTCGCCAATATTCTCAAAAAATTCCTTGGCATTGTGTGGAACAGGTATTTCCAACTGTATTTTCCGGAAATAATCCACGCAATAATTATGTGCAATAGAGGTTACCCAAGGCAGGAACTTGCCCTCGTCAGCATATTGCTTGTTCCTTAGCCTTACTATTATCTTACAAAACACTTCTTGAAATATATCCTCTGCTAGAAGCTGGTCTTTCACAAGCACCAAAATAAACGTGAACACACGATCTTTATGGCGCTGGATCAATGCTTCCAATGCCCTAGTGTCCCCTTCTTGAAATGCACGGACTAAATTATTGTCCGTCGCGTGTGCATACGACCTCATAAACGTAGGTTTTTAACTTTAGGTACAAAAAATCGGAGGATATTGGATAATGCAGGCATGAATAAATCATGACTTAGATGTAATATTAAGAAGTACTTTTTTAGGTATAATTATTTTATTGCAATTGTTAAAAACTATTTTAAACGTGGATGGTTATTCACAGGTTAATTGTGCGTTTGGGTAGTGCTGCAAGCCATGCGGAATTATGCAGACCATAGCGGAAGTGCGTAAGCAATACGCCCCTAAAAGTAGCCCCTTTGCGTTATTTACCTTTTTTTGCATCCTTGACGGAACATTCATAACTCATAATTCATAATTCATAATTATTTCTGTTTATCTTGCTTTAGTTATGGTAAAAGAAGAGGCAAAAAAACAAGTGAAAGCCGCCAAAGTATTGGCGTTGGCAGGGGGAGATAACCACAATAATATAGTAGTAAAAGGCGCAAGGACACATAACCTTAAAAACGTAACAGTAGCGTTTCCACGAAACCAATTCATCGTAGTAACAGGCGTGAGCGGCAGTGGCAAATCTTCGCTCACCATCGATACTTTGTTTGCCGAAGGCCAGCGGCGATACGCCGAAAGCTTGAGTGCTTATGCAAGGCAGTTCATGGCAAGGATGGTAAAGCCTGATGTGGATTATATCAAAGGGCTTTGCCCTGCTATTGCCATAGAACAGAAAGTAATTACCCGCACGCCACGCAGCACCGTAGGTAGTATGACGGAGATATACGATTACCTACGTTTATTCTATGCCCGCATTGGCAAAACCATATCGCCCATTAGCGGTAGGCTAGTGAAAAAAGATGACGTTGAGGATGTAGTACGAGCATTGAAGGAACTGGCACTTGGCCGGAAAGTGCTGGTTGTAGTGCCCTTTAAGCAACATGCCAACCGCCTGACAAGGGAGGAATTAAATATTTTAATGGCAAAGGGTTTTAGCAGGATGGCATTGCCAAACACGGATAAAGGCGGTGCCTTGGAGCCAGTTAGGATAGAGGAGTTGTTGGAACTTGGGGATGGTGAGTTGCAGGCTAAGGTAACCTCACCCCAATTGACCTCACCTCAACTCCTCTCCAAGGGAGAAGGTCAACGCCCCCAACAAGCCGCTTTTGTATTGATAGACCGTATTGTTACCAAACCATTTGACGAGGACGACCTGCACAGGCTTAGCGATTCTGTAGGCACGGCTTTTTATGAAGGCGAAGGGGAAATGTATGTGGAATTGGATGGCGGCGAGTTCTTGCATTTTAGCAACAAGTTTGAACTGGATGGCTTGCAGTTTGAAGAGCCTGTGCCTAATCTTTTTTCGTTTAATAACCCTTATGGTGCCTGCCCGACCTGCGAGGGCTTTAGCCAGGTGTTGGGGATAGATGAAGACTTGGTGATACCTGACAAAAGGCTAAGCCTTTACGAAGGGGCAGTGGCACCTTGGAGAGGAGAGAAGCTAAGCGAATGGAAAAATAATTTTATAAGGGGGGCGGCGGCAATTAATTTCCCTGTGCATACGCCTATCATGGATTTATCGAAGGAGCAATACAACCTACTGTGGAAAGGTGCCAGATATGTTCAAGGGCTTGATGCCTTTTTTAAAGAGGTGGAAGACAACCTGTACAAAGTGCAATACCGTGTGTTGCTTAGCAGGTTTCGGGGCAAAACAAAATGCCCGGATTGTGGCGGCTATCGCCTACGAAAAGAGGCTTTGTATGTAAAAATAGACGGCAAGCATATTGGAGAACTGTGTGAAATGCAGGTAAAAGACCTAAAAGTTTGGTTTGATAACATTCAACTTCCGGAGCATGACCAACAAGTAGCAAAGCGTATTTTAATAGAAGTGCACCAGCGGCTGCAAACATTGATAGATGTGGGCTTAGGATACCTTACCCTAAACCGCTTGGCAAATAGCCTTAGCGGTGGCGAAAGCCAGCGCATACAGCTTACCCGCAGCCTAGGCAGTAACCTTACCAATTCTTTGTATATATTGGATGAACCTTCCATAGGTTTGCACAGCCGGGACACGGAGAAATTGATTGGCGTTTTGCAATCACTCAAGGCATTGGGCAACACCGTTGTTGTAGTAGAGCATGACGAAATGATGATGCGGCAAGCAGACTATGTGATAGATATGGGACCGTTGGCCTCTCACTTAGGTGGGGAAGTAGTGGCAGCTGGCAATTATGCGGCATTGATTGCCAACCCACTAAGCCTTACAGGCAGGTATTTAAAAGGTGAGTTGACCATTGAAGTGCCGAAAACAATACGAAAATGGAACAGGGGGATAACGATAGAAGGGGCACGGCAAAACAACCTGAAAGATATAACCGTAACCTTCCCGTTGGATGTGTTGTGCGTGGTAACTGGCGTAAGTGGTAGTGGCAAAACTACATTGGTAAAGCAGATATTATACCCAGCCTTGCAAAAAATGAAGGGTGAGTTTTCGGAAAAAGTAGGGCTGCACAAAGCTATGACAGGCGACATGGACTATATTTCCCAGATAGAAATGATAGACCAAAACCCAATTGGCAAATCTTCCCGTAGCAACCCCATAACCTATATAAAAGCGTATGACGATATTAGGGAACTGTATGCGAAGCAGCCACTCTCTAAAATAAGGGGCTTTTTGCCCAAGCATTTTTCTTTCAACACAGATGGTGGCCGTTGTGATGCCTGCAAAGGCGAAGGCGAGCAGATAGTAGAAATGCAGTTTTTGGCAGACGTGCATTTAACATGTGAAGTATGTGGCGGCAAACGCTTTAAGGAAGAAGTGATAGAAGTAACCTACAAGGGCAAAAGCATTTACGAGCTGTTGGAAATGAGCGTGGACGAATCCCTTGCTTTTTTTGAAGACGATAAAAATATTGCCAAAGCCATACAAACCCTCCACGATGTGGGGCTGGGATATGTAAAACTGGGGCAGTCGTCCAACACGCTTAGTGGGGGAGAGGCACAGCGTGTAAAACTGGCCTCTTTCCTTGGCAAAGGCAAGGGGCTGGGGCATGTATTGTTTATTTTTGACGAGCCAACCACTGGCTTGCATTTCCACGACATTAAAAAACTATTGGCTTCTTTTAATAAATTGATTGAGCAAGGGCATTCCCTTATTGTGATTGAACACAACGCCGATGTAATAAAATGTGCCGACTGGCTGATAGACCTTGGCCCAGAAGCTGGCGATGCTGGCGGCACGCTGGTGTATAGCGGCATACCCGAAGGGATAAAGCAAGTAAACGAAAGCTACACGGGGAGGTATTTGTAAATTAGGCGTAAGTGTTAAGGCATAAGAAGGGGGCGCATTGCATACACCCTAAACAACAGATGCCTAAAATATTTTCGCATATGTAGGCTTTGTTTGATTTGGTAACTTTCCAAAAGTTGCCAAATCTCATATAAAAGCGAAAAAACGCCTAATGTATTCAGTGAATCGCACTGGGCTCGAACCAGTGACCCCTACCCTGTCAAGGTAATGCTCTAAACCAACTGAGCTAGCGATCCTATTTGCCATTGCTAAAACCTAGATGACAGCAGCAAATATAATGGATGCTAAATTTATACTTCATTCAAAAAAACTTGCTTTGTAAAAATTAATTAATCCAAGCATTTAATATTACAGTCTCCTGCTTGTAAAATTTTCCCTGTTGTTTCGTTGGTATATCCATCGGAAATTTCTACCCATAGCAAGTTGACTGTATAATAATGATGGATAACCAACCGGTTGTTTTTGCAACAGGAAAAATCTTTAGCTTGAATGTAGTGTTTGCCAAACATTTTTGTTGCTGGGGAAGTGATGGTGGCAATAATTGCAAAAAAAGAAGTTGCAACCACGATTGTAGTGAGTTTAAAGTTTCCTAGCATAAACACAGTTTTAAGGGGTTAAAAATCAATTAACCAAAATTACATTAATCGTGTAATCTGCTTGTAGTAGTTCTTGTTGTATTTGTGTAGTATAAAATTGGGTGTGTAACGAAAATAAAATGATTTTATTGCGTGACGAAGGAATTATTTTTTCGTTTTATACACCCCAATAAAGTAGTTTTTTAATGTTGAAACCTTGATATTCAATCCTTCACACGAAACAAGCTTATATTCCCTGAATGCTTTTTTATCGTCAAGGAACCCAATAATACAATCCATGTCAGTTTTTCCTTTTTGTAGTACTACGGTAGGGGGGGTGCCAAAATTTGGAATCGAAATTGTGTCCTTGGCAAAATTTTCTTTGTATTTTACTTCTAGCAAGTATTTAAAGGTTTGTTTCGTTTCAAAAACCGACACGGTGAATTTCCAATCGTTCAGCTCGTCTTTTACAGGCTTGCTAAATACTGCAACGGGTTCTTTTTTTACCATGCTACGAAATTCAGGCATAGTATCATTCGTTTCATAAGTTGTATTGCCTGTATTGCTATTTGTTTGGCAACCTGTAAAGAATAGAATAATGGATATGGATGTAAATAAGCAAATTAGCCGCATAATGGTATTTGATAATAGGTTGATAAGCAGTAGGTAAACCAAAACCCCGGCAAAGATTAATCTACCGGGGTTCATAACAAAATTTTTTTTACACTTACTTAGCTACCGCTTCCTGCATCTTTAACAATGGGTGTGCTGGTTGGCTCGTTTTTTTCAAAATAAGGAGCATATTTTTTTATAATAGCTCCCGGCAGGGGCTTTCCATTAATAATGATTTTATTGTTGGTTACTTCTACCTTTACGTCGTTGCCATTTACTAAGCCGTCTTTTTTCAATGCCTCTATCAAGGCATCCATGTTCTTTCTGTCGCTATTGATAGATATATAAGGTGATGTATTATTTTCTAAACTGTCATTGTCAATAATTTTTACTTCTATCACTTTTTTCGCCGTGGGGTTAATAATAGCCGCATCGGTAGCAGGTTTGTGCATTTGTGCAAGCGTTGGGGCTATAACCAGCGACACAATGCTCATTAACTTAATCAAGATGTTCATAGACGGCCCAGACGTATCTTTAAAAGGGTCGCCAACAGTATCTCCAGTTACCGATGCTTTGTGTGGGTCAGATTTTTTGTAGTACATCTGCCCATTTATTTCAACCCCTTTTTCAAAGCTCTTTTTGGCATTGTCCCATGCGCCACCTGCATTGTTTTGAAAAATACCCATAAGTACACCGCTGACCGTTGCCCCAGCCAAAAAGCCACCCAAGGCCTCCGGCCCTAATATAAAGCCAATCAATAAAGGCGATATGATAGTGATTGCACCCGGCAATACCATTTTCTTTAAAGATGCCTCGGTAGATATAGCCACGCATTTGTCATACTCAGGTTTGCCCGTGCCTTCCATAATGCCCGGTATATCCCTAAACTGGCGGCGTACTTCTTCCACCATTGCCATGGCGGCTTCGCCCACTGCACGGATAGCAAGAGAGGAAAAAATAAAGGGTATCATCCCCCCAATAAATAACGATGCCAGCACATCCGCCTTGTAAATGTCAATATGCTGGTTGTCAGGCATGGCCACGCCAACAAATGCAGCAAACAAAGCCAAGGAAGTTAATGCCGCAGAAGCAATGGCAAAGCCTTTGCCACTTGCAGCAGTCGTATTGCCCACCGCATCTAGTATATCCGTTTTTTCTCTCACTTCAGGAGGCAATTCGCTCATTTCAGCTATGCCGCCTGCATTGTCTGCAATAGGCCCAAAAGCATCAATGGCAAGTTGCATGGCAGTAGTAGCCATCATGCCTGCAGCAGCAATAGCAACGCCATACAAGCCTGCACAGGCAAAAGAACCATAAATGCCCCCTGCCAATACCAGTATGGGTAAGCAAGTGCTTTCCATGCCCACGGCAAGACCGCCAATAATATTAGTGGCGTGACCAGTGGCAGATTGGCGAATAATGCTCATTACAGGGCGTTTGCCCATGGCGGTATAATATTCAGTAATAATGCTCATTAATGTGCCTACTATCAAGCCTACGGCAATAGCCCCCAAGACACCGTTGCGGGTAAAAGGAAGCCCACGCAGCATCATTTTTTCAGGGAGTATATAATTTACTAGGAAATAGCAAGCAATGGCTGTAAGCACCATTGACCCCCAGTTGCCCATGTTCAATGCTTTTTGCACTTGGTGCGTGCCAGCACCCACGCTGTCGCTAATGCGGACAAAAAAAGTGGCGATGATAGATAACAAGATGCCAATACCAGCTATAACCATCGGCAGCAACACAGGGGAAAGGCCATTAAACGCATCGCCTGTGGCAATTGTTTCCTGCCCCAGCACCATGGTTGCCAATACGGTTGCCACATAGCTGCCAAACAAATCGGCACCCATGCCTGCCACATCGCCCACGTTGTCCCCCACATTATCGGCAATAGTGGCCGGGTTGCGAGGGTCATCTTCTGGTATGCCAGCTTCTACTTTGCCCACTAAATCGGCTCCAACGTCAGCTGCTTTGGTATAGATTCCGCCACCCACACGGGCAAACAACGCAATGCTTTCTGCACCTAACGAAAAACCTGTAAGTACTTCAATAGTCCGCAACATGCCAGCCGGGTCGCCAGTAGGGGAGAAGAAATGTTTTAATGCTAAAAAAAGCCCGCCCAAGCCCAATACGGCCAAGCCTGACACACCCAGCCCCATAACAGAGCCGCCTGTAAAAGAAACATGCAATGCTTTAGCAAGACTGGTTTTGGCTGCCTGTGCCGTGCGTACATTGGCTTTAGTGGCCACTTTCATGCCTATATAGCCAGCTGTGGCACTAAACACCGCCCCTATGATAAACGAAATAGCAATGCTCCAATGGCTCCCTTCGTGCTTGCTGGCCATGAAGCCTAGCAAAAAAGCCACTATTACGACAAAATAGCCCAATATTTTCCACTCGGCTTTTAAGAATGCCATGGCCCCTTCTGCTATATAAGTGCTTATTTCTTTCATCCGGGCATTGCCAGCATCTTGTTTCGATACCCAGTTAAATTGAAAAAGAGTGTATAGCAAACCTACTACGCCCATTGCCGGAACGGCATAAAAAAGTGCATTATTCATATACAAGCTTAAAAACGTTATTTAACAAAATTGTTAAAGGATGCCAAATTTAGTGTTTAGGATGGTATTAAAGAAATAATTTCTTTATTAGGTGCATTTTAAATCTTCGCTTATTATCAGCCTTTTTTATTTAGAAGAAGTTTTACTACGTGATTGTGAAAGCCGCACCCTAAACTCCGACCTCACCCCAGCCCTTCCTAAGGGAGAGGGAGCAAGAACAAAGAGGTGATTGTGAAGACCAAGCGACTATTTGAAATGGGTTATTTTTTGTTTTTCGGTGGTTTATTTTTTTTTTTCGCTATCCCTTCTTTTTTTCATGTAACTCATTGATATTCAATTATTTGCGTTTTTTAAGCCTCATTTTTTATGATAATTTAAGTGAATTTTATGATAATTTATTGATAATGGAATGATAGTTTTATGATAAGAAACTGATAATTTATTGATAATAAACTGATAAGATTTTGATGGTTGATTATCATTTTCTTAAGCCAACTAATCTACTATGCGGGAGGCAAGGCCAAGATGCCCCTAGTTGCTACTTTAATGTAAAATTCGCATGAATTAGGTATATAACCCAAAATAAAAATCCTATATGGGGGAAATATGCCCCCATGGATATCCAAAATTTCCCCCATATAGGATGCTTGCTGGGCAGCAAAAAGCAGGGATTGACTTATAAATAAGGAGGACTAAATATTTAGTGTTTCTGCAAATTGAAAACATGAAAAAGTGAAATTTTGAAATGCAACATGGCTACAAGTACCGGCTAGGGTGTAATACCTCTTTAGCTTTCACTGCATCAACCCCCAATTGGGCAATCAAGGCATCTAATCCGGTAAATTTTACCTCCTCCCGTAGGAAAGCATATATCCCTACTTGAATAGTTTGGCCATAAATGTCCCCACTAAAATCAAAAATATGCACTTCTATCACCTGTTTTGTGCCATTGATGGTTGGCCTTATGCCAATATTCATCATCCCCCATACTATGGGTTGTGCCTCACTTAGTTTTACTGATACTGCATACACGCCGTTGGCAGGCACTAGCTTGTCTTCCTGGCTTATCTGCAGGTTGGCAGTAGGGTAGCCAATTGTCCTGCCTAGTTGGTTGCCCTGTATCACCGTGCCTTCAAAGAAATAAGGATAACCTAAAAATTGGTTGGCCGTGGCTATATCATGCTCGTTCAGGGCAGTCCTTATTTTAGTGCTGCTCACCGCCACGGCATTTAATACTTGCTCGTCTATTTCTTTAACGGCAAAGCCTAGTGATGCACCCATGCTTTCCAGCAAGTGGTAGTCGCCACTACGGCCTTTGCCAAAACGATGGTCATAGCCTATGATAACCGTGTGCGGCTTAAAGTAATGGTAGAGGAAGCTCTTGCAATATTCCTCTGCGGTTTGATTGGCAAATTGCGTATCAAACGGCACTACCACCAAGTGGTTGATGCCCGCTTTTTCTAAAAGCATTATTTTTTCATCTAGTGTATTCAGCAATAAAACCTGCCCAGTTTGCGTGCCTACAATAGCCCGTGGGTGGGGGTGGAAGGTAATAATCACTGTTTCGCCACCTGCCTCAGCGGCCGTTTCTTTTAACTGATTTATAATTTGCTGGTGGCCAATATGCACCCCGTCAAAAGTGCCAATGGTAATGATGGCATTCCTAAATGCGGGCAATGCTGCTAAATTTCTGTGTACTTGCATCATATGAAGGATACAAATTTAGGTGTAAGCAGTGTATGTTATTTATCTCAATAAATTTGCACCAAAATAATTACCGTTTATGCCACGCTCCTTAACCATTGGTATTACCAATTATAAAAAGTATGAAGACTACCGCAAATGGATAACCGATGCAAGCCTAGATATAGAGGTAGTTTGCCTGTCAGCCAAGGCTAACAACCTCAATCTAGTATCTACCTGCGATGGCATTGTACTAACAGGAGGGGAAGATGTGCAACCTCATTTATACAATAAACCTGAATACATGCATAGGCTAGACCCCCAGGAAATGAACCCTGAAAGGGATACTTTTGAAATGGAAGTGATAGCTGCCACCCAAAAAGCAGGCAAGCCTATGCTAGGGATATGCAGGGGGCTGCAACTAACCAATGTGTTTTTTGGGGGCAGTTTAGTGCCAGACATACCAACAGTAATTGGCGAGAAAGGACATGGAAAAATAAATGGACAAGACCAGCGGCACGATGTTACCCTACTGCCGGGTTCGCTTATCCATCGCATTACGGGCAAGCAAGCAGGGGTTGTTAATTCTGCCCACCACCAATCTGCAGATGAAATAGGCGAAAGCCTAGTTGTTTCTGCCTTGGCAGAAATGGGGGTTGTAGAGGCATTGGAAAGGAAAGAACCCGAAAATAAACCTTGGTTGCTACTAGTGCAATGGCATCCAGAGCGTATAAGCGATGACCCCAATTTTTCATTAGCTATTAGGAAAGCGTTTTTAGAAGCGGTAATGCTTACTAAGCAAGCACAATTCCCCTCTTGAGGGCTACCGTGTAAACATCTTTTTTAAACCCTTAATAAGAGGGATTTAGGCGAAAAGTAGAGGGGGTTTCTAGCGGTTGGTGGGACACCAACCGCTAGAAAAATTCCCCTCTCGAGGGGTGGCCGTAGGCCGGGGTGGTTATCCCCCCCTTTGCGCCTTCTCTGAGTAAATGGCTCTGCGAACTTTGCGGTTAAACCATTTGCTTCGCTTAACACTTTTCAACTTCAACTACTTATATGCAAGATATTTCTATACCAATCATTATCACCATCTGCGGTTTGCTTTTGGTTGCTTATATATTCGACCTTACAGCTTTCAAGACCAAAATACCATCAGTCATCCTTTTGCTTGTCCTCGGCTGGGGTACCAGGCAAGGCGCCGATATGATGGTGAGCGTAAAAATACCTAACCTGTCTTTCCTGCTGCCCATATTAGGTACGCTTGGGTTGATATTGATTGTGCTGGAAGGCTCGTTAGAGCTGGAATTGAACAAATCGAAACTGCCAGTACTCAAAAAGTCATTTGTTGTTGCTTTTCTCCCCATGTTGGCCATTAGCTTTTTAACTGCCACTGGGCTGCACTACCTGCAAGGCTTCCCTTTCAAAGACAGCCTCGAAAATATCATCCCCCTATGTGTTATCAGCAGCGCCATTGCCATCCCAACCGCAAGGAACTTGTCGGGAGGCAACAAAGAGTTTATTACTTACGAAAGTAGTATGTCAGACATAATTGGCGTTTTGTTTTTCAACTTTATAGCCTTGAACGAAACCATTTCAATGCACTCAGTAGGGCATTTTTTTGTGGAGTTGCTCAGTATTTGCGTTGTTACATTTGCTGCCACGGTTGGGCTTGTGTTTTTATTAAACAAGATAGACCACCACATAAAACATATCCCCATTGTTATATTGGTGATATTGATTTATGCACTCTCTAAAATATACCACCTGCCTGCACTGGTTTTTATCTTGTTTTTTGGTCTTTTCCTCAGCAATTTGGATGAAATAAAACAACTGGAATGGATTAGCAAAAAGGGAATGAAAAATTTAAAAACAGAAGTGCACCGCTTTTCCGAGATTGTAACAGAAGCGGCATTTTTAATAAGGGCCTTGTTTTTTATCCTGTTCGGCTACCTGATAGAGGCAAAAGAAATATTAGACACGCAAACCCTGGGCTTTGCCGTAGGCATAGTAGTGGGTATTTTCATTATCCGTGCCGGTGTTTTAAAACTGGCCAAGCTACCCGTTTTGCCCTTGTTGTTTATAGCCCCAAGGGGGTTAATTACCATACTATTGTTCCTCGCCATCCCTGCTTCGCAATCCATTGCTGCCATCAACCGCTCATTGGTAATACAAGTCATTATTTTAACTGCATTGATAATGATGATTGGGCTGATGAGCCACAAAGTGAAGGAGGAAGAGCCAGTAGCTAAAGAAGCGGGATAGCTAATCATGCAAAGCATTTAAGTGCAAAGGCTTCTCTTTTTGCTTGCCCCTCGCCTTCGGAGAGGGGTTGGGGTGAGGTCTCTCCAGGGTTGCCAACCTTCAAAAGGTTGGCAACCCTTATCAACGGACTTTTGGATGTAAAGCTGCGGTTTCGCCTTATCTTACTAATTTCTTTGTAAACAAATAACACATTTATATTAATTTGCAGCAATGGACAACGAAATACTCGATATACTAAGGAAAAACAAAACGGAAATTTTTGGCAAATATCCTTTGGCTAGTATGGCGGTGTTTGGTTCGTATAGCAGGGGCGATAACAAGGAAAATAGCGATATAGATATTCTCGTAGAAATAAATGGGGTAATGGGCTTCAAATTCCTGCAACTTAACTACGAAATGGAAGCATTGCTAAAAAAGCCCGTTGATTTAATATCTAAAAGGGGGCTGAAGCCAGCCTTTTTACAGCAAATCGAACCAGAACTAATATATGTCTAAGAGAAATAATTATAAGTCGTTTGTAAAACATTAGCAATACGCTTATTTTTGTATGTATTGGTGCAAAAGGATTGCACCAATATAAGCATTATAAGTAACCTTTGAGCAACATAGTATGACTGTATCAAAAGCAATAAGAGCCTTAGATAACTTAAAATCAAAAATCCCAACCGATGAGGAGAGCGAAACACTTTGGCTGACACAAACCTCATCGTTTATTAAACTGTTTTTTGGGCAAGAGTCTAAAGAATATAAGTTCATAAATAACTTTTCTTTTAAAGATTCAGTTTTCAGACCTTCGGAGTTTTGGAAAGAAAGTTGGAAAGGTTATGACCCTAACCCTCAACCAAAAACTGACTATAAAAAAACAGCAACTCTATACCTGGATGATTGCATAGAAACTTTAAAAATTAAAGGACTTTACTGTAATCCAGAGCAATCTATTTTAAAGTTTCTTTTTAGTTCAAAAAATTGGTATTTGACAAGTTCTTTTATTGCAATAATCTATACTGCTGGCATAATGACAGCCAAGTTGACAATCACAGAAAAAAGCGAAAAGCAATTAGCTTCTTCTTCTTTCATTGCCAAGTCTGACACTATACCCAATAAAAAATCCAATATAGAACTGAAAGCTACCGATACAAATAGTATAAATAAGTAAATTTTCTTTATTAACGTATAGAGTGCATTGTACCTTCAGGGTAAACGCATCAAAATTCTTTTTGCTCGAATCTTCGAGTTTGACACCAGTCCTGGCATAAGCCACCTTATTTTATCCGGTCAGCCGCAGGCTGATTGAAAAAAATGCGCAGCATATTTTTTTCAAAGGATAAAATAGAGTGGCGTTGCCAGGACGAAGCCCGCCGGCTATGAGGCAAAAGGACTGAAAAGAAGCATTTTTGAATAAAATAGGCAATTAGGCGCAGATTAAATTTTGATGCGTTTGCCCTGATTGTACCTTCCTTAAGCTTGTTTTGTTTTGCCTAGTTGGTCTTAGCTCCATTCTTCGCCGTTGTTGTGTCTCACCTTGGCGTAAAGTTCTCAACTCGGCTTAGAGTTCCCAAATAAAAAGTCCCGTTGGGCGTATGTCTCCTGACTACGCCCCAGTGTTTGCAAATCTCTGATTTGCGTCTTCATAAAACCCAGACAGCACAAGAGCTTAGGGCATTTAGGGTTCATTTACCAATAGCCAATAATAACTTTTTCAAAATACTAATATATTTAGTTTATTTTCGTGCAATATTTAGCTTAAAACAAGGAGGCAAAACAACCCAAGCTATATCGTAGTTCTTTTTTTATTAATATTAAAATAGTTGTAGTACCCAATAAGGTTTTGTTTTATCGGCATAGAATCACTCACAAATCACTCACTTTTTCTCACAAATCACTCATAAATCACGCACAAATCACTCAAAAAGTACGCACAAAACACTCGCAAAACACTCAAAAAAATTTGTCTATATTGTTGATAATCAATAGTTTAATTGAGCGAAGATGATTTTTTGAAAAACGACAAAGGAGCAAAAATGCCCGAAAAAGGCAAAACTGAAACTATTTTAATAAAAAACTCGGCACAATAGGCATTATAAAAAATGTGCAAGTGTTTTGTTTTTGCCCTCGCCTTTTCCTGCTCCCTCTCCCTTTGGAGCTAGGGTATATACACATCTTTTTTAGGCTTTTTAATTTGACTCAAATAGATGGATTTAAGGAAAATCTTGCATAAAAGCACTTGAATTTTGTCAACCATTGGCTCCCCCTCGCCTTTGGAGAGGGGGTTGGGGGGTGAGGTTTACAAGCTTAAGGGCAACACCTACCTCAATAGGAGTTGTGTATATACGCTACCCCTTTGGAGAGGGCTGGGGTGAGGTCGGGGCTGGGGTGAGGTCTAGTCTAGGTTGCCCCAGCCTTAGTTCTTAGCATCGTCGCACTATGTTTAACATCAAAATTAAAAAGTTTTAATATGTTCATTGTAGGCTCAAAAAAACTAAAAAAAACACTCATTTTTCTGCTAAAAGTAAGCACGAAATATGCAAAAACTAAGCACAAAATATGCAGAAAGTAAGCATAAAATATGCAAAAAGTAAGCACAAAATATGCAAAAAGTAAGCACAAAATATGCACAAAATACGCACTTAAAAAAAGCATAAAACACTGTATTTCAATGAGTTATCACTTATGTAAACACTGGAAATAAAATCGGGGCAGCAAAAGTCAGCAAAAACAAGCGGGAAATACCCCTAAAAATGGGTCATAAAAGTGTTTGCTTGGCCTCCCATCAAGGTTGCATTCAATGATCGGTTGGCGCTAACCAACACCTCAAAAAAAAGAATTAGCCATATTTTATCCTTGAATTTATCGGAGAATGGACGCTAAAGACTATTTTTATAAAAAGATTACCACTTACCACTTATGACTTACTACTTGCGCCTTGCTACTTACGCCTTATGCCTTTTGCCCCTTACCTTACTTGCCCAACGCCAGCCAGATAAAATATACATGCCATCTATCCATGCCGTGAAACTGTACAAGCAAGGTAACCAGGAAAGCGTGGCCATGATAAAGCTAAACTCCGGCGACCAGTTAGAACTTCATTTTGACGATTTGGGCGACGACATTAAAAACTATTACTACACTTACCAATTGTGCAATGCCGACTGGCAGCCTGCCGACCTAAGCAGTTTCGACTACCTGAAAGGCTACCAGCAGCAGCACCTGAACCAGTACCGTGTTGCTTCCATTGCCCTTACGCATTATATACACTACCAAACGCTATTGCCCGACAAGAACTGTATGCCCACCAGAAGCGGCAATTATTTGCTAAAAGTGTTCTTGGATGGCGACACATCGCAACTAGCGTTTACCAAAAGGTTGTATGTGGTGGATAGCCGAGCAGGCGTTATTGGCAGCATCCAGCAGCCTTTTGACAACCAACTAACACAAACGCACCAAAAACTACAGTTTAGTGTAGATATTACCCAGCTAAACGCTTCTAATCCTTCACAGCAAATAAAAGTAGCCGCCGTGCAAAATTATAAATGGGACGATGCTATTGTGGATATGCAGCCTTCCTTTATCAGGGGCAACCTGTTGGAATACAATGGGGAGCAGGATTTTTTATTTGAAGCTGGCAAAGAATACCGCTGGGTGGACCTGCGTAGCTTCCGCTTTGAAAGCGAAAGGATAGACCGTATCAATAAAAATGTGCAGCCCAATATTGTATTTGTAAAGCCAGATGGCAACCTGAATAAGCAGCGGTATCTATTGTATCAAGACAATAATGGCTGGATGGATATAGCCACCACTGAATCGGTAAATACCTGGTGGCAAACAGACTATGCCAATGTTATATTTACCTATTGGCCAGATGGTGGGCAACCCCTTGCAGGCAAGAATTTGTATTTGGTAGGCGAGATGACACAAAACCGTTTTGATGAAGACAGCAGGATGGTTTTCAACCCATCGAAGGGAGTTTACCAAAAAGCATTACTGCTAAAGCAGGGGTATTATGGATACAGCTATGCCACAAAAGATGTAAACAAACCAGATATGCACGCCAGCCCGGCAGCAACCGAAGGCAACTACTGGGAAGCCGAAAACGATTACATGATTTTGGTATATTATAGGTCGTACAGTGGAAGGCACGACGAACTGGTGGGCATGGTAAAGCTAAATTCAATAACCAATAGGGCAGGGGCAGGGTTTTAAGTTAGTGGTTAAAATATTGGACTTTTTACAAAATTCCTTTGTTCATTTCCCAAGCATCCCCTACATTTGCAGTCGGCAGGTCTTACACGACCAGCTCCTGCTGAACCTCCCCAGGGTAGGAATACAGCAAGGATAGGCGGTTGTAGCGGTGCGATGTGAGTAGCCTGCCGATTTTTTTCCCTTCTTTATCTAACAGGGGATGACATGTAGATAGAAATTCTATAATAGTTACTTACTCAAATTGAATCCATGAAATTTTTTATTGACACAGCAAATTTGGCCCAAATAAAGGAAGCCAACGATTTAGGTATTTTGGATGGTGTAACAACCAACCCGTCTTTAATGGCTAAGGAAGGCATCAAAGGCACAGAAGCTATTTTGCAGCACTACAAAACCATTTGTGAAATGGTTGATGGCGACATTAGTGCAGAAGTATTGTCTGTAACTTTTGACGAGATTGTAGCAGAAGGTAAAATATTAGCAGCCATCCACCCCAATATAATAGTGAAAGTACCGATGATAAAAGAAGGTATCAAAGCTATTAAATGGTTTACAGACAATGGCATTAAAACAAACTGCACATTGGTTTTCAGTGCTGGCCAAGCTATTTTGGCTGCAAAAGCAGGTGCTACTTATTTGTCTCCATTTATTGGCCGTATAGACGATACCAACTGGGATGGCGTTGATTTGATTGCACAAATAGCAAATATCTACTCTATCCAAGGTTTTGAAACACAAATTTTGGCTGCTTCTATCCGCAACCCTTTGCATATTATCAAATGTGCCGAAGCCGGTGCAGATGTTTGTACCTGCCCATTAGATTCTATCTTAGGCTTGTTGAAACACCCATTAACCGACATTGGTTTGGCCAAGTTCTTGGAAGATGCCAAGAAAATGTAGTTTTTTAGGAAAATTATAATTTTATATAAAAAATACCGCAAGTGCTATGCTTGCGGTATTTTTTGTTTGTTACTGAAAGCTAAACTTTAAATATATTTTAGAATAACAAATCAAAAGTTTTAGATTTGCCTAAAATTATATTTTAGTGATAGATAATTTATCCCCGACAGAAGAAAATTATATAAAGGCCATTTACCACCTGCAAAAAACCGACGACAATGTTAGCACCAACGACGTGGCAGAGCGGTTGAACACCAAAGCTGCTTCGGTTACCGACATGCTGAAAAAGCTGAATACCAAAAAAATATTGAACTACGAGAAATACAAAGGCTTCACGCTTAGCTTTGAAGGCGAAAAAATAGCCCTTGCAATTGTGCGCAAACACCGCCTGTGGGAATATTTCCTGGTAGAAACCTTGCAGTTTGGCTGGGATGAAGTACATGCAATAGCCGAAGAACTAGAACATATAACCAGCAAAAAATTAATTGAACGGCTGGATAACTTCCTCGGCAATCCCCGCTTCGACCCTCACGGCGACCCTATACCAGACAGCAACGGACAAATGGAAAAATTGGTACAGGTAAACCTAGTGGATTTGCCCGTTGGGCAAGAAGCAAAAGTAAGCGCAGTGGGCAGCCAAAGCACCGAGCTGCTGGAACTGCTTACGCACAAAAGCATTGCCATAGGCACCAATATTACCATTAAACGCAAATTCACTTTCGATCATTCCATGGAGATAGAAACAAACGGGCAGGTGGCATTTACCATCAGCCAGCAACTGGCACAAGCATTATTTGTAAAAAAGACGGGTATATGAGTACAAGCAGCACACACAACGAAACCTCTTTAGGCGAAGTTCACTCATCTGTTGACACTACCCAGCCCCGCAAGGGCTTTAGGCGCATACTGGCCTATTTTGGCCCTGCATACTTAGTAAGCGTGGGCTATATGGATCCGGGCAACTGGGCTACAGATCTGCAAGGCGGTGCACAGTTTGGCTACCAGCTAATCTGGGTATTGCTGATGAGCAACCTCATGGCTTTGTTACTGCAAAGCCTTAGTGCCAGGCTAGGCATTGTGCGGCGTAAAGACTTAGCACAAGCCAACAGGGAAATTTACCCGCCCGTTGTTAATTTTTGCCTCTACATACTAGCCGAGCTGGCCATTGCAGCTTGCGATTTGGCCGAAGTACTGGGCATGGCAATAGGTATTTATTTATTAACTGCGCTGCCGCTTATCTGGGGTGTTGCTTTCACCATTTTAGATACGTTTTTGCTCATGTGGCTGCAAAAGCTAGGCATACGCAAGCTGGAAGCATTCATTATTTCATTGGTGGCAATTATTGGGTTTTCGTTTTTGCTGGAATTGATATTTGCAAAACCCCACCTAGGCGAAGTACTGAAAGGCTTTATACCAGTAAAGCTAAACAAGGCATCGTTGTATATAGCCGTTGGCATTATTGGCGCAACAGTAATGCCCCACAACCTATACCTGCATTCTGCCTTGGTGCAAACAAGGAAAATAAGCACCGATGTGCCAGGCATAAAAAGGGCGTTGAAGTACAACTTTATCGACAGTTTCATTGCCTTGAATGGTGCTTTTTTGGTAAATGCAGCCATACTAATACTCGCTGCAAGTGTATTTTTTGCATCGGGGAATACAGGCGTAGCCAAAATAGAAGACGCCTACCGCCTGCTTAGCCCTTTGCTAGGCAATAAATTAGCCCCCACGCTGTTTGCTATTGCCTTGATAGCTGCTGGGCAAAGCTCTACCATCACAGGTACCATGGCTGGCCAGATAGTAATGGAAGGGTACCTAAGCCTGCGGATAGACCCCTTGCTAAGAAGGTTGATTACAAGGCTGATTGCCATTGTGCCTGCCGCTATTGTGATTTTTGTTTATGGAGACCAAAAAGTTGATGACTTACTAGTGTTTAGCCAAGTAGTACTAAGCCTGCAATTGGGCTTCGCCATTGTACCATTGATACATTTTGTAAGCGATAAAAAAACGATGGGCGAGTTTGCCATTGGAAATGCTACCAAAATATTGGCATGGACTATTGCCATTATATTGGTGTATTTGAATGTGCAATTAGTGGCTGAAAAAATGACGGAAGTGTTTGTGCAGGAGGGGCATTTGATAGCAAAGGTAGTAACAAGTATTGCGGCATTGTTGTTTGCTTGGTTATTCATCACCATGACTGTATTGCCTATAATTCAAAGCCGGAAGGGCTTTAAAAGCGTGGACATGCACCCTGCGGCATTACCATTGAACGACCTTGCCACCAGGGCAATCCATCAAATAGTAGTAGCATTAGACTTTAGCGACAACGATGGCAAATTAATAGCCCAGGCTATTGCCCAGGGGAATAAAGATGCCCATTATACGCTATTGCATATTATTGAAAGCGTATCGGCCAACTATTTAGGTGCAGCCAGCGATGATACCGAGACACAGAAAGACACGGAAAGGCTTAAAGGTTATGCGGTGCAATTGGAGGAACTAGGCTATAACGTAACCATAAAATTAGGATACAGGAACAGGGTGAAGGAAATTGTACGGCTAGTAAAAGAAGCCAATGCAGACTTGCTTGTAGTAGGCGCCCACCGCCATAGGGGCATTAAAGATTTTTTATTTGGCGAGACGATAGACTCGGTAAGGCATGATTTAGATATTGCCGTGTTAATTGTAAATGTTTATGCCTCTAAGAAGTAGGGGATTTCAAATGCAATCATTTTGCCACTAATGGATGAATAAGAACGAATAAAAAATATTAGTGTCCATTCGTGCATTAGTGGCAAAAGTATTTCTTAGCAATTTTCCCCTACTTCAAAATCCTATTAATCTTATTAGCATTCACCATCAATTCCTGCAAATATTCCATATTCTCTTTTTCCAGGCAAGCCTTGAATTTACGGAGCTGTGTGATATGCTCGTTCAGCACATCCAGCACATTTTCCCGGTTTTGCATAAAAATAGGCGCCCACATGGCGGGGCTACTCTTAGCTAGTCGAACTGTACTTTCAAAACCACCACCTGCAAGGTCAAAAATGGTGTGTTCTTCTTTTTCCTTCTCCAATACTGTATTGGCAAGGGCAAAGGAAGTAATATGCGATATATGGCTGATATAGGCAGCGTGCATGTCGTGGGCGGCTGCATCCATGTATATCATGTTCATGCCCAATGTTTTATAGATGTCTTCAATAACATCCACTATTACTACATCACTTTTTTCCTTCTCGCAAATAACACATGCCCTGCCTTTAAAAGCATCCCTAACGGCTGCCTCGGGGCCACTGTATTCCGTACCCCACATGGGGTGGGTGGCCACAAAGCGGTGGCGCATGGGGTGGTTTGCCAAGGCTTCACAAAGGGCATGTTTGGTAGAGCCAGCATCAGCCACAAATTGTTTTTCGGTAATGGTGTCTAAAATGGTTTCCATAATGGGTATGGTGGCATCTACGGGTATGGCCACATAAATAAAATCAGCTTTCTGGATGGCATCCACCAATGGCAATACCTCATCCACAATGCCCAGCTCCACCGCTTTTTTGCCACTGGCTTCCGTGCGGCTAACACCGATAATATGCTTTGCAAAACCCTTGTCTCGCAATGCCAGTGCAAAAGAGCCACTAATAAGCCCCACACCCACAATGGTTACCGTTAAATTCTCCATGACTAATAATGATGCTTTTTTAAAATCCGAATAAGGGTAACCGTAAGGTATACACCTACTTACTACTTACTACTTACTACTTATCACTTACCACCCTCCTTATCGCTTCCTCAAATTTTTCAATGCTTCCGCAAAGGCTTACCCTTATGTACCCATTGCCAGCACTGCCAAAAATGCCTCCTGGCGTGATGAATACATTGCTATTATATAACACATCGTCGCTTAGTGTATACCCATCTTTATAGGTTGCAGGTATTTTTGCCCAGACAAACATGCCTACTTGGTTTTTGGAGTAATCGCATTGCAATACGTCTAACAGTTCAAATACTTTTACCCTGCGTTCACGGTAAACAGTGTTGATACTGTCGTACCAGTCTTTGCCCAAGCCTAGAGCGACAGCAGCGGCCAATTGAAGGGGTAAAAACATGCCACTGTCCATATTGCTTTTAAAGCGCAGCACTTCGTCTATCCTTTCTTTGGCGGCTATCAGCATTCCAATGCGCCATCCAGCCATGTTTTGGCTTTTGCTGAGGGAGTTTAGTTCCAGTACCACATCTTTTGCACCTTCCAAACTCAATAGGCTCATTGGGTTATCGTTCAAAATAAAGCTATATGGGTTGTCGTGTACTATCAGTATCCCATGTTCACGGGCAAAGGCAACCAATTGCTTTAAAACTTCCACATTTGGCAATTCGCCAGTCGGCATGTGGGGATAGTTCACAAACATCAATTTGATATTTGTTGTATCCAACGCTGCCAAAACAGTTAAATCGGGCTGCCAACTGTTTGCTTCCGTCAATTCATAATCCAGGCAAGTGCCACCAGCTAGTTTCACTGCGCTGCGGTAAGTAGGGTAGCCTGGGTTGGGAACTAACGCAATATCGCCATCGTTCAAATAGGTCATGCAGATATGCATAATGCCTTCCTTGCTGCCAATCAAGGGCAATATTTCGGTGTCGGGGTTTACATCTACTCCGTACCATTTTTTATACCAATTACTAATGGCATTCCTTAAAACTGGCGATCCTTTGTATGACTGGTAGGCATGGACATTTGGCTTGGCACTTTCTTCCTGCAATACTTTTATCACATCTGGGTGAGGCGGCAAATCGGGGCTGCCAATGCCTAGGCTGATGATGTTTTTGCCTTGCTTGTTCAAGTCGTCAATCTCCCGAAGTTTTTGGGAGAAATAATATTCGCCAATGCCCTCTAGGCGGCTGGAAGTATGTATTTGTTTTACTGGCATAGTATCGTTGTTTTACCCCCAATCCCCTAAAGGGGGAAGAGGATGAGAAATCGGTCGCTAAATTCCTAATTCCTAATTTATAATTCTTAATTAAACCTGCCCATTCTTATACACCCCAAATACCTTTATTGCTTCTGTGCAGGAGCATGATGCAAGTGTACCCATCACGGCATTAAATTGCGAAAGGGTCGCAAATTCAAGGTCTGCATGGAAACTGTATTTGAAATTGGTGCCAGCTATAGGCATACTCTGCAGTTTGCTTAGGTTGATGCCGCCATCCGCAATGGTAGCCAACACTTTAGCAAGGCTGCCTTTGGTATGGTCGGTTACAAAATTGATAGAAGCTTTGTTGGCACTTTCTATTTCATTTGTTTCCGTTGCCCTTTGCAGTATTAAAAACCGGGTATAATTGCTTTTTTGCGTGTGGATATTGGGTACTATAACTTCCAATTCAAACAAATCGGCAGCCAATTGGCTGGCTACCGCTGCTATATGTTTGCTTTTGCGTTGATGCACATGCTTGGCACTCAGTGCCGTGTCTTCAGTTTCCACCAGCTTCCAGTTGCGTTGCCCTAGGTATTCCATGCACTGCTGTATGGCCATGTGGTGGGAGTGTACTTCGTGTATATCTTCCAGTTTTACGCCCGGGTTTACCAACAACTGCTGCTGTATAGGTAGATATACCTCGCCTACAATTTTTAATGCGTCTGTATTTTGGAGCAAAGTATAGTTGGGCAATATGCTGCCCGCAATTGAGTTTTCAATGGCCATCACGCCACCGCCGCTTAAAGTGGCATCACTGGCAATCCTTATTACTTCCCTGAACGTGGCACAGGGTATCACTTGTATTTGGCTGCCAAAATATTGCTCTGCCGCCACTTGGTGAAAACTGCCTTCATAGCCTTGTATCGACACGCTGCCCTGCATATTCCATTTCACATCCGTCTTGCTCATATTGTTCCTTTAATGGGTGCATAAAAGTTTTTCACTTTGCCCCTCGCCTTTGGAGAGGGGTTGGGGTGAGGTTTTACTAAAAATTCGAAAACCTTTTTGCTCCCCTTTAATCCCTTGCAACAGGGGCAAAAAAAATCCCAACCATTTAGGCAGGGATTGTATCTCGTTTGTTATTACTTTTTTAGTATTTACAATACAACCCTGCTACTTTTTTCAAAGTAGTAATAAAAGAAAAAACCAAAGATTGTATTTGCTATCATGTTTGTCATCAGGCTTCAAATATAGGCATAGGTTGTAATGTGGCAAATATTTTTTAGTAAAGAGGGTATTAAAGTTGTTTTTGAATGCGTTTAAAAGTAAATCTTTTGAAAACTAGAAGATATATTTGTAAGGTTGAAAAACCGAATTTCAGTTTACTCAATTCTAGGGTTTTATTAACTGGGATATATACAATCATTGCATGAACGAAATAGAAAAAAAATTGAGGATGAAAACCATATTTATTTCTGGAAGTGCCGAAAGCTATGGACAGTGGAACAAAGCCGAGGCAGAATCTTTCATATACCTGTTAAGCAAAAAAATAGTTGCAGCAAATTATAAAATTGTGAATGGTTTTGGCTGGGGCATTGGCCGCACAGTCATTAACGGTGCTTTGGAAGCAGTTTATGAAAAGCCCACAAAATACACAAAAGACCAACTGATTTTAAAGCCATTTCCTAAATTGGAAACCGAAGAAAAGCCCATACCTATACTTTGGGACGAATACAGGCAAAAAATGATTTCATTGGCAGGGATTGCTATTTTTATTTTTGGAAATAAGCAAGACAAAGAAGGAAATATTGTAGCTGCAAACGGAGTGATGCGGGAATTTGAAATTGCTACCCAGCAAGGTTTGATCCCAATACCCATTGCAGCATCGGGCTATGCAAGCAACGATATTTTCAATCAAATATTTGCCAATCCAGAGAAATATTATGCTGGCGTAGAATGGATAATGCCATTTATAAAAGAACTAGCAACAGAAAAACTAATGATAAATGAACTGGTGCAAAAAATAGTGTTGATGATACATAAATTAAATAAATAAATAAAGCGTGGCAAGACGTGTTTTTTTTAGCTTCGACTACCAAGATATTATTGAATTCAGGGGGAATGTAGTACGCAACCATACCCTTACGAAAGATAACTACGCTGGTTGTTTTGACGCTTCCATTTGGGAAGAAGCAAAAAAAACAAGCGAGGTCGCACTAAAAAGGTTAATCAACAGGTGCTTAAAAAATACATCTGTTACCTGTGTCTTGGTAGGGTCTGATACTTATGACAGGCGATGGGTATATTATGAAATAATGAAAAGCCTAAAAAAGGGTAACCACCTGCTTGCCATACACATCAACACTATCAAAGGGAAGGACGGTAAAACAAAGCCAAAAGGGAGAAATCCATTCTATTATTTGGGTTATTCATTCGATAAAAAAGGAAAAAAACTAAACCTCCATTATTTGGATGCAGATAAATGGGTAAAGTACCCAGACTTGGCGGGCTGGCATGTAAGGCAAGTAGAAGAAAAAGACCGGGATAAAATATTCAGGTTATCAGATATTTGCCCTATTTACGACTGGGTTGAAGATGGTGGATACGAACATTTTTCGGCTTGGGTAGAAACGCCTGTTAAAAAAAATGTGCTTCCTGTTAGGGATAGAAAGAAAAAAATCATATAAACTAGTTTCATCCTGGATATAAAAGCGGTAGTGAAGCCAATGCAATTATTGCTTTGACAAAGCAACTTAAGTAAGAAGAAGCTATTTTTGTTCTCAATTACAAAAAAGGAAATAATTTAATACCAATACATAGCCCATTATTTTATTAATTAACATTTACTAGGTATGGCACAAAAAAAGAAAAACGGTTACCTTGAAGCAAAAAGGTACGTTGAAAATGCGAGGGAGATACTCTCTACAAAAGCTGGCAAAGACGGAGAGTTTTATTCAGACCCAAAATATGTAAAAATGGCATGCAAAACCGCTTATTCAGGCGTACTGGTTGCACTTGACGAAGTATTGCATGGAAAAGAAAAAGGCAAAAGGGCAGATGTAATAAAGTACAGGACAGCACTGGGCGAAAAAAACAAAACCATGCTCAGTTATTTTAACAGTGCCTACAACCTGCTGCATTTGGTAGGTGGATACGATGGCGAATTGAAGGTAAGTGTGTCCCAAGAGGGGCTATCAATTGCCGAGAAATTAATTGAATGGGTAGGCAGTACTATGGGAACTGCTGCACAAGCATAGAAAATATTAATGATGCGATTAAAAACCTGTTATACTAATAAAAAAGGGTTTCTAATCTCATTACTTACTTTCGCAGCCGTTGATGAGTTTTCTTATCAAGTAAAAAAGGGCGGTTTCAAATTATTATAAAATCCTTTGTACCTCTTTGTGTTTTCGTGCCTTTGTGGCAAATAATAAAATAGCTTTATGTCATTATACGCTCAACGGGGGGTGTCTGCCCAAAAAGAAGAAGTACATGCGGCAATTAAAAACCTAGATGCAGGTTTATATGCCCATGCATTTTGCAAAATGTACCCTGATTATTTGGGTGGCAATGCAGAATGGGTAAACATAAGCCATGCCGATGGCGCTGGCACTAAAAGCATATTGGCTTACCTCTATTGGAAAGAAATAGGCGATGTTTCTGTTTGGAAGGGCATTGCACAGGATGCGGTTGCTATGAATCTGGACGATTTGTTATGCGTGGGGGTATATGATAACCTACTTTTTTCCTCCACCATCGACCGGAACAAAGCTGTGATACCCGGCGAGGTGCTGGCTGCTGTTATTGACGGCACACAAGATTTCTTTAACCAACTAAAAGAATATGGCGTAAACATCCACTACCTTGGTGGCGAAACCGCTGACGTGGGCGATGTAGTAAGGACTATTGCCGTAAACGGCACCATGACCGCCCGTTGGCCTAAAAGCAAATTAATTACAAACGACAAGATAAAAGCAGGCAATGTAATAGTAGGTTTTTCTAGTAGTGGGCAGGCCGCTTACGAAACGGCTTATAATAGTGGGCTAGGCAGCAATGGCCTTACCAGTGCAAGGCACGATGTGTTGAGCAAATATTACGCGCAGAAATACCCAGAAACCTTTGAACCGACGTTAAAGGATGAAGTGGTGTATATTGGTAAGAACAAACTAGAGGACTTGTTCTCCGTTGAGCTTTCACCGTTAACCGATGGGGGAAATACGCAGTTCACTGTAAACGGTCAACAGTCAACGGTCATCAGTCAACAGTCAACCATTGGCCAGCTATTGCTTAGCCCAACCCGCACTTATGCCCCCTTATTAAAAATATTGCTCGAAAGCCATTTTGATGCCATTGATGGCATTATCCATTGTAGTGGGGGCGGGCAAACGAAGTGCATGAAATATTTGCCCACTACATTAAAAATAGTAAAGGACAACCTGTTTGATGTGCCATCAATTTTTCAATTGATACAGCAAAACTCCGGGGCAGACTACAAGGAAATGTACCAAGTATTTAACATGGGACATAGGTTGGAGATATTTACCAATGAAAATGCCGCAAAGGAAATGATAACCATAGCACTGCAATTGGGCATAGAGGCAAAAATTGTAGGAAGTGTTTACGCCTCAGATAAAAAAGAATTGGTTTTAAGCGGTAACTTTGGCGAAATAATATATTAGTTCATATTGTACTTTGGTTTATTGGTCAATATTAAAAACTAAAATTGTAATGGCAGAAACAGTAATATCATTAGAAAACGTAAATATATTCCAAGGGCAAAACTTGATTTTGCAGGACGTAAACTTTACCGTTGAAAAAGGCGAGTTTGTATATCTGGTAGGAAAAACCGGCACGGGAAAAAGTAGCCTTTTAAAAACATTATATGGAGAACTAAGCTTGCAAGAAGGCAAAGCCAGCGTGGTAGGGTTTGACCTAAGCGACATGGACTGGAAAAAAGTGCCTTTCCTGCGGAGGAACCTAGGGGTGGTTTTCCAGGATTTTCAATTATTGACTGACAGAAATGTTTATGACAACCTGAAATTTGTACTAAAAGCTACAGGTTGGAAAAACGAGCAGCTAATAGAAGAAAAAATAAACGATGTATTAGACAAAGTAGGCCTAAAAAGCAAAGGCTTTAAAATGCCTTTTGAAATGAGTGGAGGCGAGCAGCAACGGGTGGATATTGCCCGTGCATTGCTCAACTCCCCCAAGCTGATACTGGCAGACGAACCTACAGGTAACCTAGACCCCGAAACCAGCGACGAGATTATGCAGCTTCTTTTCCAGATTGGGGAAGATTATGGCACTACCATCCTAATGGCTACCCACGATTTTATTGTTATCAACCGTTACCCATCCCGTATTTTGAAAACCGAAGGGGGCAAAGTGTTTGACAGTGGGAACTTTGCAAGCTAGTTATGAGTTATGAATGATGAGTTATGGGGGGGCTACATAAAAGTTTTTCGCTTTGCTCCTCGCCTTTGGAGAGGGGTTGGGGTAAGGTTTAACTAAAAACTGCAAAAACTTTTACCCTTTCATTATTGGTAATATGGTGATAGTAGTATATTATTGCATACTATTAAGTTTCCCATCTAAATAACGATGCTTTTATGATTAAGCGTCTAAGCCTGTGATATGATTATAGCAAAACAATATTTTTATTAGTAAAACAAAAATGTATGAATGGTATTTTAGGGTTGCATAGTTTGTTGCGCTGGGCTATGGTTATCTTTCTGATTGTAAATATAGTTAGGGTGAACGTGGAGGCAGACCAGCACTTTGATGAGCTGGACAAAAAGTGGAGCCTAAGGTTATTAATAACCACACATTTGAACCTAGTTGCAGCTTTGATTTTGTATTTCTTTGGCGAGAATGGCATACAGATTGTAATCCGGGAAAAATACCAGATGAAAGACGTGATGGAAACAGGATGGCTGCGTTTCTGGATAATAGAACACCCGTTGATGATGCTTATTTGTATTGCACTAATCACTGTATCCCATAGTTTTTCCAAGAAAATGGATCTTGCACCTGCAAAAAAACATAGGATAATGAGCATTTTATATATATTGGCCTTGGTTATTATATTAGCCGCGGCGCCTTGGCCTTTTAGGGATGTTAGCATTGCCAGGCCTTGGTTCAGGGGGCTGTATTAATAATGAGGAATTATGAGTTATGAATTATTTGTATTCAAGCATTGACCAAAAAATTTTGAAAAGCCCCTTAGCGGGGCTTTTTTATTTGCCTGCTTTTTTTGGAGTGTGCAAGTGTAGTAACTTAGTCAAAATAATTTCTAGCCTCGAGCAGGCATCCCTCCCACGCAAAAAAAAAACTGAACCCAGTTTGTGTTGTAATAATTATTTTGTAATAATTTTATTTATTCCTTGTTTTTTATTACTTTGTTGTCATAAAAAAATTGCAATAATTTATTTTATTGCAAAAAAATTAGTACAACTTATTAAAACATTTGATGGTGTACGCAAATTTTTTTAAACAACTTCAAGTAGAGGGATTTAGGTGTAAATTAAAGGTTTCGCCTAAACTTTGCTTTTCGTTGCCCACTTTAGGGGGATGGGGGCGGGGATTGAGGTGGTGGTTGGGGGAATGGGTAGCGTTTTCTTAATTCCCACCTCGAGGGGTGGCCGCAAGGCCGGGGTGGTTATTCGTGCATCCCCTTTGCGGCTTCTCTGCGTTTATTGGCTTTGCGAACCTCTGTGGTTAAGCTCTTTATTTTAGTTAAACCTAAGATGTGTGTACACGCTAGCCCTTGAGGTGTGGCCTTCAGGCCGGGGCGGTTTCCACACCAGGGTTGCTAACCTGCAAAAGATTGGCAACCCTGCTACATCCTGCATATACTAAAAATAAAACATACTTTACGCACATCCCTTTTCCACGCATAATACCGCATACCCCATCCTAAAAAAACTTATGCCAATAAATTCAATATGTTATAATCCCTTATTGAATTGCTGTTTTTTTTAAATATTCCCAACAGAAATGTAATTTTTACAGCTTTGCACCCCTTAAATGAAGGGTGTCGTTAATAAAATGATAATAAATTAGTAATATTGCGCGTGCAAACATTGAAGATATAGGCATACCTTTGTGTATATACACGAAATTGTAATATCTCTATCTAAAAAACAACCCCGATTGCCCTGATATTGACAGCTACTGATAAGTGCAGGCTTGCCTGTGCCTTTTGGTGCAACACCCAAGTACCCGAAAGTTTAAAAACTTTTGGGTACTTGGAACAAAATATAGATAAGTAATGTTTACAAAATAACGTTACCTACTTAGGCCTGTCAGGTTTCAAAACTTCACAAGCCTCTACTTGGAAAGTTATTTCGGAAACGTTACATAGTACACAGGAATCTAGATAAGTTTCAAAAATAAAGTCCTTGCATTTTGTCGGGGGCTGGCTCCTTCTCCTTTGGAGAGGGTTTGGGTGAGGTCTCTCTGAAAGGATTTAAAAGGATGTCTGAACTAGGATTTATAGGATTTAACAGATAAAGGGATTTTAAAGTATTCTCAAATCAAGCAAATCATTTTAATCATTTTAAATCCAAGTTCAGACGAGTTATAAGATTAAAAAGGAAAAAATGTCTGAACTAGGATTTATAGGATTTAACAGATTAAAAGGATTTTAAAGTATTCGCAAATCAAGCAAATCATTTTAATCCCTTTAAATCCAGGTTCAGACAAACAACAAATATTTTACAATAACAACAACGATATTATGTACAACTACTACGCCGATTTACGATTGTTTGGAAACAATGCTTCCATTACAAAAAATACTGCCCCCGGCAAACTATTTTTAAAAACGCTGCTATTGGTGTTGGTACTGATAGGGGTGGGGGTGAAAGGTTGGGGGCAGACGACGGTTACTATTGGTGGAGGTGCAACAGTTACTTGTCCTGCTACACCAACTGCTACATGGACTACTCCACCAACTGGCGTAACTTTTTCAAACTGGTCAAGAGGAAGTGGGGTAACATGTGCATCAGCTGGTACAGCTTTGAGTGGTAGTGTTTTTAATACTGCAAGTGCAGCGGCCGCTTATACAGCAAATACCTATTTTTCTTTTACAATTACTGCAGATGCTACTCATACTTTTACATTAAATAGCTTCGTTTGGAGTACTGCTGTTAGTTCTGGGAGTTGTAATTTCACGGTTCAATATATTAATAATGGGGGTTCTTTAACAACATTTGGAACTGCTGGGCAAACATCTACTTCCTCTAATACATTTAGTGGTAGTGTAACAGTTGCAGCAGGTACTTCAATTGTTGTATATGCGATTCCTTATGGAACGGGAGCTACAGGAACCACGGTAAGATTAGCAAATGGATCTACAGTAAGTGTTACAGCAGCAGTTGCAGCTACGGACTATTACTGGAACGGCAACAATGGTTCAAACCAAACCAGCAACATTTGGAGTTCGAGTGGTTCTGCCGATAAAAACTGGGGTACATCAGCTGCCACATGGTCTGGTGCTGGTACGGCTGGTACAGCTTGGCCAAATACTACAAGCTACAATGCTAACTTTAGCAACACATTTGCAGCTGCGCAAACACTTGCTATTTCTGGTTCTGTTACAGCCAATAATACTTTTATCAATACTAGTGGCTATACCTTTAATACCAGTGGTGCTACTGGTACAATTGTGTCCCCTATAGCCCTTGGTGCAAATACACTTACACTTTCACCCAATGCTTCTTATCCACTTACCTTATCTGGTGCTATCAGTGGTACTGGTGGGCTTACCCAAAATGGTGCAGGTACCACGGTGCTTAGTGGCACAAATACCTATACAGGTGCTACAACTATTTCTGCTGGCACATTAAAAATAGGTAATGCAGCTGCCCTAGGCACAGGTGCTACTTCTATTACAAGTGGTGCAGTATTAGATTTAAATGGTACTACTTATACCAATACAAATGCACTAACAGTTAATGGTACTGGTATCAGCAGTGGCGGGGCTGTTATCAACAGTAGCGCATCGGCTGCCACCTACCCCGGCTTATTAACGCTTGGCAGCACTAGCAGCATTGTTGCTGGTTCGGGCAGCATTACCCTCTCCAACACTGGTACAATTACTGGTTCGGGCAACACGCTTACACTGGATGGTAGCATTACTGGCAACAGTATAGCTAGCATTATTGGTATAGGTGCAGGCGGCATTACCAAAAATGGCAGCGGCACATGGACACTTAGCGGTGCCAATACCTATACGGGTGCAACTACTATAAATGCAGGAACTTTACAGGCAGGTAACACTGCTGCTTTGGGTAGCAACTCTGCGGTTAGCTTGGCTAATACTGCTGGTGCTATTTTAAATATCACAGGCTTTAGCAATTCTATTGGCTCGCTAACAGGCGGTGGCGGTACAGGTGGCAATGTTACCCTGGGTTCGGCTGCGCTAACCATTGGAGGCGACAATACTAGCCCTGCCGCCTTTGCTGGTTTAATTAGCGGTAGTTCGGGTTCCATAGTAAAAACAGGCACGGGTACGCTTACATTAAGTAATGCTTCAAATTCTTATACCGGTACAACTACTATAAACGGTGGTACTTTATTAGTAGGTGCAGCAGCACCTACTAGTTCCATTGGGGCATTGGGTGCTACTGCCACGGCAGTATCTCTAAGCGCAAGCCCTGCCACTACAAGCCCATCGCTACTAACAGGTGGGGCATTTACGGTAGGCCGACCAGTTACCATAGCCAATGTATCTACCAGCGGTACCTATTCTATAGGTGGCAATACAGACAACAATTCTGCTTTTAGTGGTGCTATAAGCATTAGTCAGCCGTTAACCATTACACAGGTGGCTACTACCAGTACTAATACCTTAACAGTGTCGGGTGGCATTTCGGGTACAGCCCAAAATGTTACGGTAAACAATGCAGGGTCGGTACTCATAAATAGTGCCATAGCAACAACAAGCGGTACGCTAACCAAGTCTGGTGCCGGCACTTTAACACTAAGCGGTACAAATACTTACACAGGTGCTACTACTATCAACGCAGGTACATTGGCCCTTTCAGGGTCGGGTTCCATATCATCCTCATCAACAATTACAACAGCTTCCGGTGCCACGTTCGATGTTACGAGCCTTACAAGCGCATTGGCCTTGGGTTCCGCACAGGTTTTAAGAGCATCTGCCACTGGCAGCAACACCACTGGTACTATTACAGTTGCAAGCAGTAAGGGGTTAACTCTAGGTTCCACGGGTGGCCTTGCATTCACGGCTTATGGCGGCGGCGCTACTTCGCCACTTACGGTAACGGGTGCAAGCGCTGGCGCTTTAGCCCTGAACGGCGCCCCAGTAACGGTAACAACAACTACCGCCTTGGCAGTAGGTACTTATACGTTGATTGCCCAATCGGGTTCCGCCACAGGCGTTACGGGAACACCGGGAACTTTAACCATAAGTGGTAGCGGAATTACTAGTGGGGCTTCTGGTTCGCTTTCTGTTGCATCAGGACAATTGATCTTGACTGTTTCTGCTAATACTACTCCGCCAACACTTACAGCGGCAGTTTCCGCGACAGTTGATGCCGCATTTAATGTTACTTTTACAGATGACCCCACTTGGCGAGCTGCTACTCCAATAACTGTTACTGTTGGTGGTACTACACTTACAGCTGGTTACTCTATATCGGCTGGTCAAATAACTTTTACACCTTCTTCGTCTGCACCTGCTTCTTTATTGCAAACTGCAGGTTCTAAAAGCATAGTGGTAACCGCAACGGGCTATACCAGTGCTAGCGTAACACAAGTAATAGGCGTAGGCGCAGCCAATGCCACGCAATCTACCCTTACACCTACTTCTGCGAGCATCACTGCTGATGGCAGCAGCACGCAAATATTAACGGTAACCGCTAAAGACCAATATGGCAATAGCTTAAGCACAGGCGGTGCCACGGTAACCATCACGCAATCTGGCGGTACAGGCACCATAGGCAGCGTAACAGACAATGGCAATGGTACATATGCGGCCACGGTTACGTCACCTACTGCCACTGGCACAGGTACTTTTGTGGCTACCTTGGGTGGTGCTGCCGTAAAAAGTGGTACTGGTAGCCAAATTACATCTACTATTACATACACAGCAGGCGTTGCAACCAAGTTGATATTTACTTCATCGCCTGTTACTACTAATGTAAATACTGCATCTAGCACCATTACTGTGCAACGGCAGGATGCTAATGGCAACCCCAATACCACAGATGCTTCAAGAGCAGTAACATTGAGTAGCAATACTTCAGGCACAGCGACATTTAGCCCTACTTCATTAACAATAGCAAATGGTTCAAGTACAGCTACGTTTACCTATACTGATAATACAGCGGGTACACCAACTATTACTGCTGCCAGTACTTCACCTACAACAATAACATCTGCTACACAGGCGGAAACTGTTACAGCTACCGTGCCAGGCGCACCTACGATAGGTACTGCCACAGCAGGCAATGCACAGGCATCCGTAACATTTACGGCACCGGGTTCTACTGGTGGTTCTGCTATTACTAGTTATACGGTTACCGCTTCATCGGGTGGTTTTACAGGCACTGGGGCAAGCAGCCCTATAACAGTTACAGGCTTAACCAATGGTACTGCATATACTTTTACTGTTACCGCTACCAATGCTGTGGGTACAAGTACTGCAAGTGCTGCGTCTAATAGTGTAACGCCTGTATTGCCAGCACCAGTTACTACAGCGGCTACATCTACTACATCTACAGGTTTTACTGCCAATTGGGGATTAGTAACCGGAGCGACTAGCTATGCTTTGGATGTTTATAGTAGTACGAGTGGCACAATATTGTCTGAAAACTTTAGTGGCTTTATCGCTTCTGCTGGTACAACAGATAGAAGTGGAAATTTAGATCCTTATACCCAAACAACAGGTTGGACGGGGCAAGCCGTTTATGAAAATGCAGGTCAAGCAAAATTGGGTGCTGGTTCAACACAAGGATATATTATAACACCTTTGCTTGATTTATCCGCAAATGGAGGTAATTCAACACTTAATTTTGATTTGCAGAAATTTGGTAGTGATGTTACCACTGTGCAAGTTTATTTATCTACAAATAGTGGTAGTACATACACACAAATAGGCAGTGATATTACTGCCCCATCTACTATAGCAACACAAAATGTGTCAATTACTGGAGGTACTTCTACTTCAAAAATTAAAATAACTGCTAAGATAGCCTCTAACTGTAGATTCTATCTTGATAATGAAACAATTCAATATGCGAATACTACATACGTAATTACTAATTCAAATGTTGGCAATGTTGCTTCTTATGGTGTTACCGGATTAACACCTAGTACTAATTACAGCTATGTAGTTAGGGCTGTTTCAGCATCTAATACAAGCAGTAATTCAAATGTTACTAATGTTACTACTGCTAGTCCTATTTATTATAGTAAATCTACTGGTAACTTAGATGTCTTGACCAATTGGGGAACTAATACTGATGGCAGTGGTACAAACCCTAGCAATTTTACCACAAATGGAGCTATTTATAATATTGTAAACAATACTACACCTACCATTGGGGCTGCATGGACGGTTACTGGTACAAGTGCTAAAGTAGTAGTAGGGGATGGTAGTACTTCTATCAACTTTACAGTGCCATCTACTTTTGCTTACACGGGTACGATAGATGTTGCAGCAAATGCTACCCTTACTTTGCAAAATACTACTGTACCTACTTTGGGTACTTTAAGTACTTCAAGTACAGTTAGCTATGCAGCAGCAAGTGGCACGCAAACAATTACTGCTGCTACTTATGGCAACCTAACATTAAGCGGTGCTGGTACCAGGACATTCCCAAGTGGCACTGTTGTGATAGCTGGTATATTTACTCCGGGGACTGGTTTTACTGCCACGCAGGGTACGATTGATTTTAGTAGTACTGGCTCGCAAACAATACCTGCATTCACTTATTATACGATTACAAATTCTGGTAATGGAGCAAGAACATTAGGTGCAGGTACGGTAACTATTAGTAGTTCGTTATTTACACCTGGCTCAGGCACTTATACTGCCGATGTTGCCAACACGGTTATTTATGCAGCTACAAGTAGTTCTTTTACACTTACTGCTGCATTGCCATATAACAACCTTACGTTTACCGGCGGTGCATCTTATAATTTTGGTACTACGAGCCAAACGATTGCTAATGATTTGACCATAAGTGGTGGCTCCACGATAACAATAGCAAGTGGAACATCTGCAAATGGGTTATCTGTTGGTAGGGACTTGCTTTTGGGAAATAATACGGCAGGTACGCTAATTGTAGTAGCTGGTTCTTCAACGCCAAGTATAACTGTCGGCATAACAAGGGACTTTACAATTTCAGGTACAGGAAAACTTAATCTAGAATCAGTTAGTTCTAGCAGTGGGGTTGCTACGGTGAATGTTGGAAGGGATTTTACAGCAACGAGTACTTCTGTAGCTTCAGCAGGGGCAAACGGTATTGTTGACTTTGGAACTGGTACTAATACGTCTAATAGTATTAATATAGCACGTAATTTTAGTAAATCTGGTACAGGTACTTTTGGTACATCTGGCAGTTCTGCTGCAACAGGTTTTGTAATGACTGGCGGTACATCATCAGTGCCAGCCACTTTTAACTATGGTGGAACCACTACTTCCAATTATACTCAATACACCGTAGGAAGCGGTGCATATGTGCAATTGACTAACAGCCTCACATTAGGTAGTAATAGTTCACCATCAAGTTCATTTACAGTTTCCTCTACTGGCACATTGGATTTTCAAACATATAGTATCATTGCTGCTGGTACAACCAATCCTCAGTTTATCACTTCTTCTGGATCTACGTTAGTTACGTCTAATACGAATGGTATTGGAGCCGTAGCATCTACCGCTTCTGGAAGTTTGCAAAGTTTTGGGGCTGTAAATACAACTGCTGCTGCTGGCAGGGCCCAATTAGCAACTGGTGTTAACTATGTATTTAATGGAGCTACCACAACACCTTTCACTGGAACTGGCACTTTTGGCAATCCAACCAATGTAACATTGGGTGCAAATGTAACTTTAAACCGCTTTGCAACATTGTCTGGTACATTAGCTTTAAGTACATTTGACCTAACACTTAATGGTGCAACTTTGACGTTCTCTGCTATTACTGGCAGTGGTACATTGATTGGAGATAATGCTGCATTTGTTGCTGTGGCAGGGAGTGTAGGGGTTCCGGGTACAGTAAGGTTTAAAACTGGTAGCCAATCAATTGCTTTGCTAACCATGAATAGGACAGGGCAAACATTGACTTTAGGTAGTGATGTAACACTTGATGGTTTTGCAGATGCCGCAAATGTAGGGCGTTTGATTTTAACAGATGGTGTAGTAAATGCAGTTGGGCGAACTGTTACCTTTATTAATGGCAATACACCAATCGCAGTAAGTAGTGGTACATTAACTACAGATAATACTACATCCATTGTATTTGGTGCAACAAGCAACTTGGGTGGTAGTACATTTACTATCCCTGCTGCTGTATTTACTTCTACGCCTGCAGTTGTAAGCAACTTTACTGTAAACCGTTCAAATGACTTAACCCTAAACAGTCAAGGCTTGGAAGTACAAGGTGCTTTAACGCTAACCGCAGGTATCTTTAATATTCCGGCAGGTAGTTTCCTTAATTTGAATGGTGCTTCGTTAAGCAGTACTACAGGTACTTTGGTTGGATCTAGCACTAGTGACCTAACTGTTACAGGTACTACAGGTGGTACTGTTACTATACCTACTTCCAGTAGTATTACATTAAGGACGGTGACTGTTAGTGGCACGAGGACATTGGCATTAAATGGCACAAATGATTTGAACTTAGCAGGAGTGTTGTCTATTGCAAGTGGTGCAACATTTGACAATGGCGGTTCCAGCCAAATTGGCCAAAGTGGGGGTACGGGTTCTATAAGCATTACTGGTAGATTTATTACTAGGGCCGCTGCTGGTTTTTTTGGATCTAGTACTTCTATTTCAACGGGCTTTACGTCGGGTAGTACACTACTGTTAAACAGTGGTAGTACTGTAGAGTATGGATTGAGCGGTAACCAAACTGTGCAAGGCAGTACGGTGCCCAGTTATCAAAATGTAACTTTTTCAGGTAGCGGTACTAAAACGTTAGCGAGTACCAATGCTGTTGTAGGTACAATAACTGTTTCTGGTTCTGCCATATTTGATGCGGTTAGTAATGTATTTGCTGGTGCCAGTACTAACTTAACCATGACTGGTACTTCACAATATCGTAATTCTGGTTCTGGTCTTAAACCGGATGCCACTGGTACTTATACATTGGGTTCTGGAACAACTATTGAATTTTATGGTTCTTCTGCAACTAATATTAGGGTAACACCTTCTTATTATAATATTTTGGTTAGTGGTAGCAATGTAAGCACAACAGCATCTGGTAGTGTTATTAATATGCAAAGTGGTTCTTCATTTACGGTTACTGGTACTTTTAGTCATTTGAATACGAATGGTCTTAGCGGTGCTAGCAATACTGCTGTAAGTAGTACAAACAGCCCTTCCATTGTTTTAAATAGTGGATCTACCATTGCTTACACAGGTAGTACGCAAGCGGTTACCCCATTAAGTTATTATGGATTAACTATTGCAGGTAATGGTACTAAAACCTTAGGCGGTGCAACTTCAGTTGCCACCACACTTACACTTGCAAGTAGCGGTGTATTAGCAACTACATCTACTAATAGCTTAAGTATTACCAATACAGCAACCACGGCAATTACTGGTGGTAGCACAACTGCATATATTAGTGGTCCTGTAAAATGGACATTGCCTACTAGCCTTGCTTCTGGGTCAACTTATATTTTCCCAGTAGGTAAGGGTGGTACTTACTATCCTTTTAGTTTGGTTAACCCAACAACGGGTGCTACTGGCCCAGTATTTAGTGTAGAAGCATTTGCTTCTAACGCGGGGGGCACACCAAGCGGTTTAACCAGTTTAAGCACGACAGAATATTGGCAAACTTCGGTTGTAAGTGGTAATTTCACAAATACAAGTGTTTCACTTACACGCCAGTCTTCTTTAGGTTCTTTAACTGCCATTGGATATAGCAGCACGGCTGCGGGTACTTATGTTACAGCAGGTGGTACAGTTAGTGGTACATCTGTTATTAACTCTAACGCTGTATCTGGTTCCCCATTGTATTTTGTGCTTGCACAAGGTTGTTCTGTTTCATCTGCATTGAATGGCTCTACTACCATTTGTTCAGGGAATAGCACTAACCTTTCTGTGACTGTTACAGGCGGTACAAGCCCTTATAGTGTAGTTTATTCTGGCAATACAGTAAATAGTTACACGAGTGGTAGCAATATCTCTGTATCCCCTTCTACCACCACCACTTATACGCTTACCAGCGTTACGGATGCAACTGGATGTTCTTCAACAATAACTACTGCTACAGCAACTGTTACTGTTACTGCCATTACATGGACAGGCACTACCAGTACTGCATGGAACGTTGGCAGCAACTGGTGCAGTGGTTCTGTACCTAGTTCTGGTGCTGATGTAATTATAGCCAATACTTCTAATCAGCCTGTTTTAGCGGCAAGTACAACTGTTGGTAGCATTACTTTAAATACTGGTGCCACCCTTACTATCGGCAGCTACACCCTTACCATCAGCGGTGCAGTATCGGGTAGTGGCACATTTACAGGTTCTGCCACATCAAGCATTGTAATAGGCGGCGCAGCAGGCACTATTAGCTTTACCACTGGTGCAAAAACGCTTAAAAACTTTACGGTTAACAATAGTTCAAGTGTTACCTTGGGTGATACATTAAATATCACAGCAGGTTCTGCACCTGGCACGGTAACAGTAGGCACGGGCAGCAGTGCAACCTTAACCACAGGTGGCAAACTAATATTGAAATCAGATTCATTGGGCACGGCAAGGGTAGCCACAAGCACGGGCACTATTAGTGGCAACGTAACCGTTGAGCGCTATATTACTGCAAAATCTATCCGCAGGTACGGGATACTGGGCAGCCCTGTAAGTGGCTCCACCATCCGCAATGGCTGGCAGCAACAGGTTTACATAACTGGTGCTGGCACAGGCGGCACGGTTTGTGGAACTGGGGGCAATCAATACAATAGCAACGGCTTTGATAAGACACAGGCTGGCACGCCAAGCATGTACACCTACTCGGTAAGTTCAGGCACTGCATCTTGGGCAAGCGTGGCTACCACTACATCTGACAGTCTTAAACCTGGCACGGGCTACTTAATTAGTATCCGTGGCGACAGAAACAATGGTGCAAGTTGCAACGACCAGTTGAATACCTACACGCCTACTGCCCCGGCAACAGTTACGCTCAGTGCCACAGGCACGTTGACACAGGGCGACAAATTGGTAAACCTGAATACAGTTCATTTATACACATTGCTGGCCAACCCTTATGCAAGCACGATTAGTTTCTCTAACCTGTATGGCGGCAACAGCAGCATTATAACAAACAAAATGTGGACACTTACCCCAAGCAAAACCACCTATACCACCTATTCAAATGGCTTAATTGCCAATGGGGCTGCAGGAGGATATGATGATGCTACTAATGGCAACGCATGGGGCAATCTTATAGGAAGTGGGCAGGCTTTCTTTGTAGAGGCAAGATCAGGCAGTGGAGGCACTGTTACGTTCCAAGAAAGCAATAAAACGGATAGTAGTTTGCCTAATACGCAGTATTTTGGCACAGCCAGCCCCATGATTCGGGTACGCTTGAAATCGGCTGCAAACGCCCCTATTGACGAAGCAGTATTGCGGTTCAATAGCAATGGTTCTAAAGCGTATATTAGCGACTGGGATGCCGCTACCATGGGCAATGCCAGCCAAGCAATAGCCGTATTGAAGGGTAATACACGCTATGCCATAGCCACCTTCCCAGACAATGTTGCAGACACCACTCCGTTAAGCATAAACAGCACCACAGCAAATAGTTTCCACTTGTCTGTAAGCGGGCTAGAAACGCTGGACAACTCCCAGTCAATCACTTTGCGTGATAAGTTCTTGGCCACTTGCCAAGACCTGCGGGCAAACCCTGTATATGCTTTTAATGTTACAAGCGACACGGCCAGCAAAGGCAATAACCGTTTCGACATAGTGTTTGGTACCAACAGCGGCACGCTTCCTGTAAACTTTACCAGCATTACCGCCACGGAAAATGGAGGAGGGGTAGCTGTGAAATGGAAAGTAGCACAAGAAAACAATATTGCCAGCTACAACGTGGAAAGGAGTGTTGACGGTGTTAGTTTTGCGGCTATTACTACTGTAAAAGCAACAGGCAGTGTTAGTTATACAATACAAGACAACTTAGTGCCAGCAGCAAGTGCCTTGTACTACCGTATAAAGGCGATTGAGCAAAGCGGAGGCAAAAGTGTTTATAGCCAAGTGGCCAAACTTACACTTGACAACTCACAACTCACTACTAAGTTGTCTATTTACCCTAACCCAGTAAAAAGCCAGTTGAACCTAAGCCTAAGCCATGCAAGCAATGGCAGTTACACGGTGCGTGTAGTAACAGTAGCCGGCATAGAAGTATTGAGGCAAGCAGTGCAAACGAGCGGCACAGCCATCAGCATCAACGCAAGCAAATTGGCAAGTGGTGTATATATGGCAGAGCTTACCAATGCCAATGGCGATAAATGGATGGAGAAATTTGTAAAAGAATAAGTTATTTTAATAGAGTATTAAAAAACGGCTACCTGCAACAAAGCAGGTAGCCGTTTTTTTGGGGAGCTATTATAGCCTAAGAAAAGCGAGAAAGAGTGGAAAAAGCACTGGTAATTGCGTAAATAATCACTTTAAAAATTTATTCTAGATCTTATGTGAAGTTTCTTAGTAATGTTTCTGAAATAACGTTCCCCTTGTACATTGTGGTAAAATCTTCTCCTTGCTCACACTAAATTTAGTATTACCTCTTAAAAAATATTCTTGTAACCAATAATATTTTACAACTTCGAATACCTATTAAACATTGCGCGCATGAAATTTTTTGTACTGCTTAGCCTCGTTTTGGCTTGCTGGATAATTGTAGCACCAAGCTGCATGAGATTGAGGATAACGGATAGCAAAGCCATACAGGAATTTAGGGAAGTAGGTGTGGGTTTAACCACGAATACTATTAAAGTTAATAACAAGCATTTGCATTATGTAGTAGTGGGTAGCGATACGTTACCAACTATCGTGTTTGTGCATGGAAGCCCGGGTAGTTGGGATGCTTTTAAGGAATATTTAAAAGACAAAAATTTATTGGAAAAATATAGGATGGTAGCTATTGATCGTCCTGGGTTTGGGTACAGCGATTTTGGTGATGCCTTGCACCTGCAAGCCCAGTCGCTCCTTATTTCCCCATTGTTTCACATACTCAAAAACAATAAGCCCATTTACTTGGTTGGGCATTCACTTGGTGGTCCATTGATTGTACAATTAGCAGCAGACAACCCCAATACCATTAGCGCATTGGTAATACTGGCAGGGGCTATTGACTTATCTTTAGAAAAACCAGAAAAGTGGCGGCCTTTGTTAATGAATAACCCGCTTAAATTTTTGGTACCTGGAGCTTTGCGGCCAGCCAATGAGGAACTATGGTACCTAAAACAGGATTTAAAGCAACTAAACCCTGTTTTCAGCAAGATAGTTTGCCATGTGTTTATTTTACATGGCGATAAAGACCCGTTGGTAGATTATGGCAACCTTGCTTTTGGCGTAAAGGCATTTAGCCATGCAGTAAAAATAGACACACTTACTTTTTCAGGTGCAAATCATTTTATACCATGGACAAGGTTTGATGGAATAAAGCAGGTGCTTTTGAATTTGTAGAGAACACTATTTATTTAACTCTCCACCTAGTGATTGGGAAAGTACTAAGCAGAGGGTATTTTGCAATTATAATTTCATGAATGGGCGAAAATGTGCCTACAAAAAAAGGCAACCTTCAAATAGGTTGCCTTTTTTAATAGGAAAGAGTCTACATTAATACCCAAATATTTCCTCCAAGCTCAATTTTTGCACTTCGCCATATTGCTTCAAATCGTCAAGGTTTATTTTTTTGTCGCTTGCTACTATACAGTAGGTGTAAGGCTTGGATGATATTTGCTTTTGGGTAAAGGCTTTAATATCGGCAAAAGAAAGCTTATCTACATCGGTATAGATGTTCTTGCGGATGTCGTAGTTGATGCCTAGGCGTTGGTTGTCCAGATAATTAAAAATCACCGCTTCGTCTGTTATCCTTTCGCTTTCTATGTCTTTTTTAATGGCTGTTTTGGCATCGTCGAACAGTTTGTCTGCCTTTGGCAAATCGTTGATGAGTTCATTCATCGATTTTACGGCATCGTTCATTTTATCAGCCTGTGTACCCACATAGGCCAAGAAAGTGAAAGGGTTTTCTTTCTTTACAGGCTTGTTGTACACAGCAAAAGTAGAATAGGCCAATGCCTTGCTCTCACGAATGGTTTGGAACACAATGCCGCTCATGCTGCCTGCACCAAAATAATTGTTGAACACATCAATGGTGGCCAATTGCGTTGGGTCGAAGGGTTCTGTGTTTTTAATCCACCTTATCTCGGCTTGCACCATGTCGTACTGGGCAAACAATACTTTGTTTGCTGTTTGCTGCTGTGGCCTGTAAACTGCTGCAGTAGGGTTGGGCGTAAATACTGCTGGCAGTGGGTGCAGTTTGGCAATACTAGTGGTAAAACCTGCCAATGGCTGCGGGCCATAATAAATGATGTCGTGTTTAAAACTGCCCAAATTGTGCAGAATAGCCACCAAGTCAGTTGCCTGCATATTGTTCAGCTCGTCATTGCTCAATACATAATTATAAGGGTTTTTTGCACCATAGCTGGCATAGTTGGTAAGGCCGCTCATGATAGACCTTTTGTTGCTTTTATTGTCTTTCCGTGCCTTTTGGATTCGGGCAACCAATTTTTTCAATGCTCCTTCGTCGGGCTTGCAGTTTTTAATTACTTCTTCAAACAAGGTTACTGCTTTTTCAAAGTTTTCTTGCAGGCCAGTAATAGATATGGTGGTGTATTCTGTGCCAGCATTGATATTGAAGCTACAAGCTAGTTTGTAGAACTCTTTGCTAATATCTGCCGCTGCGTATTTATCCGTGCCTAAAAACTCTAGGTATTGCGTGGCTGCTCCCAGCATTTTATTGTTCCATGTGCCCATGTTGATGCGGTAGTACAAGCGGAAAATTTCATTGTCCTTGTTTTGAGAATAATAAACAGTGGCTGCGCCAATGGTGCTTTTCTGCACGTCTTTAGCATAGTCCAAAAACAATGGCTTTAGGGGTGCAGTAGGCATATTTTCTATCTTCTGCAAGAAAGGGCTTTGCGCATCCCTGTTTACGCTTACGGGCGTAATGGCGGGTTTTGGCACTTTCACAATGTTCTTGTCTTCGCCTTTGTGCTTGTAAATAACCACATTGCCATCGCCTACATATTTATTTATAAAGGTTACCAGTTCTTCCTTGGTTACCGCTTTCATTGCATCTAAAAAGGCGACTTTCCTATCCCACATCTTGCCTTTTTCTTGGATAAAAGAAGCCATTATTTCAGAAGCGGTGCTGTTGATGTCTTTAATGCTTTCCAGCTTATCTAACTTATAATTAGCCACAGTGGAAGTTATAAGGCTAGCATCGAATTCGCCTTTTTTTAATAGGTCTATCTGAGCCATCAGCAATGCTTTTACTTCATCCAGCGTTTGTCCTTCTTTTGGCGAGCCGTTTACTACCAGTAAGCCATAGTCTTTCAGGTTGTAGTTATAGGCACTTGCTTTCAATACTTTTTGTTCTTTGTTTAGGTTCAGGTCTATTAACCCAGCTTTTCCGTTTGCTAATATATTGGCAATCAATTCTACCATCACGCTTTCTTTAAAGCTGGTGCCGCCCGGCATCCGCCAGCCAATATTGATGCTTTCGGCAGTGGGGCCGTAAACGTCCCGTACAACAGCAGTAGTAAGTGGTTTTTCTGGGGCAGCTATATAGGGGGTTACGGGTTTGGGTTGCCACCATTTAAAGGCAACATCTATTTTTTTAATTACCTCCTCGGCTTTAAAATCGCCCACCATTACCAGTGCCATGTTATTAGGCACATAATATTTGCTGTAAAAGTCTTTTATGGCATATAAAGATGGGTTTTTCAGGTGTTCTACTGTGCCGATGGTGCTTTGCTGCCCATAATTGTGCGTAGGGAAAACAGCTTTCAGCAATGCTTCATATACCTTGCGGCCATCATTGTCTAATCCAATATTCTTTTCCTCATACACGGCTTCCAGCTCGGTATGGAACAAACGCAGCACTGGTGCCCTGAAACGTTCTGCCTCAATAGCTAGGTATTGGTCAATTGCGTTTGCTGGTATGTTTTCTTCGTACACGGTTTCTTCTACCCAAGTATGCGCATTGGTGCCTTGAGCGCCAATGGCGCTCATCATTTTGTCGTACTCATTGGCAATGGCATATTTAGCTGCTTCGCCGCTTACGCTGTCTATCTCGTGGTATTTTGCTTTGCGTGCTGTGGTATCAGAAAGGGCTATTTTGTTGTATTGGTCGTACAATACATCAATTTTATCCAGTATCGGCTTTTCCTTTGCCCAGTCTAGGCTGCCATATTTTGTTGTGCCTTTAAACAGCATGTGTTCCAAATAGTGTGCAAGGCCAGTGTGGTTTTTAGGGTCGTTGTTGGAGCCTGCCCTTGTGCCAATCAAGGTTTGTATGCGGGGCGTTTTTTTGTTTTCGCTTAATATTACGGTAAGGCCATTTGCCAATGTATAAAACTTGGCTTTTGTAGGGTCGCCGGTAACGGTTTTGTAAGTGTAAGCACCATCAACCACGTCTTTCCATTGATATTTGCCTTGCGCAAAAGATTGGAACGAAATTGAAGCCAGTAAGACGGCACTAAACAGTATTTTTTTCATCAATTTTTATAATTAGGGTTGTAAAATAATAAGGAATAGATAAAAAGGGCAATAAAATTTGGTTACTAGTACCACCTCAAATTGGCTTTTATAGCCACAAAGGCAAAAAAAGAAACACGAAGAAAAAGAAGGTAAAAAGATATTGATAACATAATTTTCTTCTTTCTACTTTTCTTCCCTTACAACTTTTTGCCGCTTCGTTCCTTCCTGGCGAATTAACCAGACTTGCACCAGGGTAATAATAATTTTCTTATAACGAAGCAAGAACCAATTTGTTACAATTATCCCTTTTTTTTTGCTACGATAATCATCCGGGGCGATTTTTTAATGTCGTAGCTGCCAAGGTTATAATCGCCAAATACTTCCTGTACCTGTACATGGTGATAGGCGAGCATTTCTGTAAAATCGCCCAAACTAAATTTGGCAACTCTTTCTGTATATAAATGTTTTTGGGAAGCTTTACCGCCTTCGCTTACCTGTATCTGCTTAAAAAAATGCTGTTCGTCTTGCCATTTGGTGATATGGAAATGGGTATCGCCCACAATGGTTGTATGCATTTTTTTCAATAAACCTGATACATAATGCACGTTTAAATAATCAATTACAAACAAGCCCTCTTTTTTAATGCTTTGCGCAATGGTGCGTATCGCGTTGTTGTGTTCCCGCTGGGTTTTGAAATACCCAAAGCTTGTAAAAAAGTTAAAGGCGTAATCATAATAATTGATGCGGAATGGCAAACGCATGTCATGCTGGTAAAAATGCAAATTATCTGCCTCATCCTGTTTTGCTTCCTCTATCGAAGCCTCAGAAAGGTCAATGCCCGTAACGTCAAAGCCCATGTCTGCCAACACTTTGCTGTGCCTCCCTTTGCCACAAGCCACGTCAAGCATCAGCGCATTTTTGGGTGGCTGCAAATGAGCAATTAACCGTTCAATAAAGGCCAGGGCCTCGCCCTCGTCCCTGTTTTGATACAGTAAATGATAATAGGGCGAGTTGAACCAATCTTTATACCATGCTTTCTTAATCATGCCACTAAGATAAGAAGTAAAATGGTGCTTAAAGGTTTTTTGCTTTGTCCCTCGCCTTTGGAGAGAGGTTGGGGTGAGGTTTAAATAAAAATAAGCACTTGTAGAAAAGCGTTTTCTATTAAGTTTGCAGCATACCATCTTGCAAAAACGTAAAAGGAATTGTATGGCATTAATTAAAAGCATTTCAGGGATCAGGGGCACTATTGGCGGCCGGGTAGGCACTTCTTTAAGCCCTATTGACATCGTTCGGTTTACTGCTGCCTACGGCACATGGGTTTCCATGCAAGCCATTACAGATGGAAATAAAAAAATTGTTATTGGCCGTGATGGGCGCATTAGTGGCGAGATGGTGCGGGGATTGGTTGTAAACACACTAAATGCGCTAGGGCTAGATGTGATAGACCTTGACCTTAGTACTACACCCACTGTAGAAATGGCCGTGGTGGATCACGGTGCAGCTGGGGGCATTATACTTACTGCCAGCCACAACCCGAAGGAATGGAACGCTTTGAAATTGTTGAATAGCAAAGGAGAATTTATTAGCGGGGCAGATGGGCTGGCTATTTTAGAAATGGCAACATCGGATGATTATACTTTTGCAAGCGTGGATAAAATTGGTACTTATACAATTGATTCTACTGCTTTAGACAAGCATATCCAAGCAATTATAGCACATCCACTAGTTGATGTTGAAGCCATAAAAAATGCACAGTTCAAAATTGTGGTAGATGCCATTAATAGTACTGGTTCCATCGCGGTTCCAGACTTACTTACAGCATTGGGGCTAAAAGGCTTCACAGTGCTTAATGGTGAGGTAAACGGGCAATTTGCCCATAACCCGGAGCCACTGCCAGCGCATTTGAGGGAACTGTGTAACGAGGTGAACAAGCAAAAAGCAGACTTGGGCATTGCAGTGGATCCTGATGTGGACAGGCTTTGCTTTGTGTGTGAAGATGGCAGCCTTTTTGGCGAGGAATACACATTGGTAGCCGTAGCAGATTATGTATTGAAACATAAAAAAGGAAACACGGTAAGCAATATGTCATCTACTCGTGCATTGAAAGACATTACCGAAAAGCATGGCGGCATATACACCCCAAGCGCAGTAGGAGAGGTGAACGTGGTAGCCAAAATGAAAGCAACCAACGCCGTAATTGGCGGCGAAGGCAATGGCGGCATCATTGTGCCAGACTTGCATTATGGCCGTGATGCCTTGATTGGCATTGCTTTGTTCCTCACGCATTTGGCACACGAAAAAAAGAGCGTTAAGCAATTGCGCAATACTTACCCCAACTATTTTATGAGCAAGAATAAAATAGAATTGGAAGCTGGGGCCGACATAAAGAAAGTATTTGCCTATATCCAAAAGAAATACAAAAAGAACCCTATTAATACCGAAGATGGCTTAAAGATAGAATTTGACACCGACTGGGTACACCTGCGTACCAGCAATACAGAGCCCATCATACGCATTTATGCAGAAAGCAATTTTGAAACCACGGCCGATAATATTGCCAAGAAAATAATGCAGGATATTAGGGAGGGGATAAAGGGGTAGAGGATTAACACGAAAATGTTAAGCCCAAGATGCAAAAAATAAAATAATAGGTTTTCAAAAATAAATTTGACAAATTATCAAATTTATGTTATTTGTATTTAGATAGTATTTTGTATAAATATTAAGCGAAATAAGCAAATCATGCTGCAATTTTCCCATCCAATAAATCAATCCACCTTATTTTCGCAGCAATTATGAGCGAAAGGATTTATTTAGACAATGCTGCAACAACCCCACTAGACACCGAAGTACTGGCAGCAATGATGCCCTATTTAACCACCCATTTTGGCAATCCTTCCTCTATTTACAGCTATGGCAGGGAGAGCAGACTGGCGATAGAAAATGCCCGCAAAACAGTGGCAAAACTGCTAAACGCCCACCCTGCTGAAATATTCTTTACCTCCGGCGGCACCGAGAGCAGCAACATGGCCATAACGGCTGCTGTGCGTGACTTGGGCTGCAAGCATATTATTTCCTCGCCAATAGAACACCATGCCACGCTGCACTGCGTGGAGCAAATGCAAAATAGTGGGCAAGCAACGGTAAGCTATGTAAAATTGCTGCCTAATGGTCATGTTAATATGGATTATTTAGCCGCTCTGTTGGCAGCCAGCACTGAAAAATGCCTGGTAACCTTAATGCACGCCAACAACGAGATTGGCAACCTGCTGGATATGGAAAGGGTAGGGGAGCTTTGCAAGCAATACAATGCCATTTTTCATTGCGATACGGTGCAGACTGTTGGGCATTACCCTTTTAACCTCAAGAAAACGCCTGTGCATTTTATTACAGGTGCAGGGCATAAGTTCCACGGGCCAAAGGGGGTAGGAATATTGTATATCAATGAAAATGTGAAAATCAAGCCTTTTGTGCATGGCGGTACACAGGAAAGGAATATGCGGGCTGGTACAGAAAATGTATATGGCATTGTGGGTTTTGCCAAGGCATTGGAAATAGCCACTACAAACTACGAGGCAGACAGCGCATATATAAAAAGCCTTAAATTGTACATGATGGCTGCATTGGGAAAAAATATCAATGGTGTGTCTTTCAATGGCGATGTGCTGGGCAATAGCTTGTACACGGTATTGAGCGTGAACCTGCCTAAGACTGATAAAAGCGAAATGATTTTATTTAACCTAGATATTCATAATATATGTGCAAGCGGTGGAAGTGCCTGTACCAGTGGGGCAAGCCAAGGCAGCCATGTGATAGATGCAGTGAATCCCAATCCTGATTATGTAACGGTGCGATTTTCTTTTAGCAAACACAATACAAAACAAGAAATAGATACAGTAGTGATGGCTTTGAAGGATATGATTTGAGGTTTGCGAATAAACCATGTAGGGGCAGAAGATTTTCTGCCCCTACATGGTACAACTATTTAAACTTTGCATTCCAGTCCAATATGCCGCCAACTACATTTACCGTGTTGGTAAACCCAGCTTGTTCCAGTATCATGCAGGCATTAAAACTGCGTTTGCCACTGCGGCAATGGATGATTACTTCTTCATTGCGCAAATCTTCCAATTCTTCAATGGCAAGGCTCTGTATTTTACCTAGGGGTATCAACTTTGCCCCAGCAATGTTTGATTCTGCATATTCTGCTGGCTCGCGTACATCAATCAGGTTTATTTTCTCGCCTGCGTCCATCCTTGCTTTTAGTGCTTCTACAGTTATTTCTGTCATTTTTTATATTTATTTAAATCTTGAGGGTATGTGTTGGTTGAGTCTTTTATAGGTGGTGTTATTGATATATATAAATCCAACGTAGCTCCCTGATGAATTTTGTTCCCTACCCTTTGCCCTGCAATGGCTTCCGTAAAAATGCCAGGGTTTTGGCGTATAACAAATGCACCCGATGAATCGGAAATGCTGCCTTGCGGCACTGCCACTATCGAGCCAACACCTAGGCCTAGTTTCATGATGGTATCTTTTGCTTGGAGCAGGGTTAGCCCCACCACATCTGGCATATCCATTTCCTTGTCGCCCACACCACTGCCCAGCACAAAGTCAATCTTGCTGCCAACAGGTATTTTAGTTCCTGGCTTAAGCGATTCTTTGTTAAACAATTGGTCTAGTATGGCATTTTTTGCAAAATCTGGTTTATAAGTGGTGTCGCCCATTTTCAGCCCAAGCGATTGCAAGTATATTTCTGCGCTTTTATAGGAAAAACCAATAAGGCTAGGCATGTCTATCAAAGGTGGCACCGCCCTGTTCACGGTTAAGTAAATAGTCCTGCCATATTTTACCTGGGTTTCGCTCTCGGGTATCTGTTTAATAATGGTAAGGCCTGGAACAGAAGTTGTAAATACCGAATCGGAAACTTCTACTTTAAAGCCTTTTGATTGCAGGTTGTTTATGGCAGCATATACGTTTTGCCCAACAATATCTGGTACTTTTTCGTATTTGCCATGACCAGTAATCCAGCCGAGACATGTGAAGAACAATAGTATTAGTATAACAGAACTCAATGATGCTACCAATATATTAACCCACAATGGTTTTGAAGTAATAGATTTAAACACTTATTATAAATTTAAAATGTCACCCCCGTCCCCTAAAGGGGGTAAAATAACAGGTTATAAACTTTCCAAGTACTCCCCTTTAGGGGATGGGGGCTGCGCTTCCTCTATTATAGCACTATAAAAATCTTTCAATGTCCATCCCATGGCTTTTACCTGCATAGGTATAATGCTGGCTGCGCTTTGCCCGGGAACGGTGTTCACTTCCAACATATAAGGCTGTTTGTCTTGCTCGTTCAATATGAAATCTATCCTTACCACGCCCCTGCAATTCAGTACTTCATAAGCAGTGATAGCCGCTGCCCTGATTGCTTTTGCATCGCTTTCATCCAATATGGCTGGGGTTATTTCCTCGCTTAGCCCTTGGTACTTGGCTTCAAAATCGAAGAACTCTTTTTTTGTAATTACTTCGGTAATGGGCAAGGTTATAATTTCCCCTTTTGTTTTAAAAACACCAATGGTAAATTCCCTTCCCTTTATATACTCCTCCACCAATATTTGCGTATCTTCTTTAAAGGCTTTTTCCAAGGCCAATGGCATTTCGCTTTCATCGTTTACTTTACTCATCCCAATGCTACTGCCGCCATTGTTCGGCTTTACAAAAACAGGCAATTTCAGTTTCCTGGTAATGCTTTCTATTGTAACGGGGGTATGTTTAAACAGATGGATACTTTTTGCAACGCAGATGCCACCAAAAGCAGCAACTGCCACTGTATATCGCTTGTTGAAAGTTAATGCAGATGTTGCTGAATCACAGCTGGTATATGGCAGCCCGAGCATGTCGAAATAGCCTTGCAGCTTGCCATCTTCGCCGGGAGTGCCATGGATACAAAGCAATATAGTGTCAAACGTTATTTTTGTACCATTATCACTAATTGAAAAATCCTCCTTGTTTACAGTATTTTTTTCGCCTTTGGTGTTTACAAACCACCATCCTGCAGGGGTGATGTCAATGGTATATATATCGTATTTTTCCTTATCGATATTATTGCCTACGGTTATGGCACTTTTATAGCTTATTTGTGCCTCGCCACTGTAGCCGCCTGTTACCAATGCAATTCTTTTTTTCATAGCCAAATCTGTAAACGTCAAATATAATGCCTTTTTTTTAGCAGCCTATTTTTTGAAATAATTAGGACTAATTCTTTTTTTGAGCTGATGGTGAGTGCCAATAGGTGCATAAAAGTTTTTCGCTTTTGCGGTCTTTTTAGATTTGGCCTGAAACGTGTCCTAATTTATAAAAACCTTATCTTTGGTCTACAAATGCACCTGATACAAAGCTAGTGTCCCTGAAGCAGTATCTTAGTTCTTTTTTTACTAATATTAAGATAGTAGTTTATGAAAATTAGGGTATTATAATTCCTTATCAATAAATTATCACCTTATTATTATAAAGTGATTAGTCTATTATCAGTTTGTTATCAATAAATGATAGTAAAATTATCATAAATGATACTTTTTTGCTACGATAATTTCGTTAATATTAGTTGATAATCAATGTTTTACAAAGGATGTGATGATTTTGAAAAAAAAACCGCACCAGCAGAAAAGACCAAAAATTGGCAAAACTGAAACTATCTTAA
>NZ_JBKHKJ010000021.1:0-97111 GCF_046546515.1 Parasediminibacterium schistidii
TGTAAGATTTCTAATTGATATAAAGTCTACTTTTTGGAGGCATTGCCACTAGTTGTTTGTAAACTTCTTTTTCTTAGTATTTCTTCGCGTTTTTGTGCCTTTGTGGCTAAAAAAGCATATTAAATGTGGTGAGTAGTAACAATGAGTTGACTGATTGTAATTAAAAACCCTGTTCTAATAAAGGTTCAATTACTTTTGACTGGCTCAAATACAATTGGGGCAAAATAATATAGGAATGAATCAAATAAAGTTTACCGCAGACGAAAGGAAATTGCTCGAGGAAGTTTTACAAAAACGCTTGGACACATACGCACTTGAACCAACACCGCAAAAAACCAACAGATCTAAAGTGCCAATACAAGGCAAAACCCGGTACAAGGAAGCAATTATCTCTGTGCTTGATAAAATTTTAAAAGATGACGCTATTACTTTGAACAGGGTTGAAAAAATAATATGCAGGAGCTGCATAAAGGAATACCATGATGGCTTGCATCCCCAGCTTTATTTGCCTACGGTAATTGCTTGGTTAACCATTACTGACCATCAAATACAACTGGTACGCCAGCTTGATATGTGCAGCGATATTTTGGTTAAGTGCAGCATACCAGACAAGAGCAAACCTTTTATTAAGTTCCACAATGGCTACCGATTAGGCAACCAACTGGCAAAAATTGAAAAAATAAAACAATGCGACAAAATCCTTTTGTCAAAAGCAGGGCTAAACGATATTTATAAAATAGCATTCGTTTATCAAGACAATGCGTATTTAACCTTAAACCTAAAAGAAAACCTGTCATTAGCAGAAAATGAGTTTGTGCAGTTGGATGGCCAATCCCTAGAAAAACTGGCTGCCAGCAAGTTTACCATGCTCACAACAAAAGACATAGCCAAAACAATGCTGGCACTATGCGAACCCTACCACTACCCCGAAAATGTTTTGGAAAGTGTGGGCATATTGCTGGATTAGTAGTTTTTTTTGGGGAGGGTATGCTTTATAAAAGTAATAATTCTATACATTGCCTTTTTCAACTAGCGTATATGTGTCTTATTTTGTTGCTAAAAGCAACAGCATAGGGCTACGAGGTTATAAGCCTCGTAAAACAAGGGACTTTTCGCCACAATTATGCCAGTAACTTGAAATTACTCCAACCAACTAGCAATATTTTTATGTCTTCATAAGGAAAGATATCAGTACTGGTAACATAGCCTGTACTATTTTTATTAAAAAATATCAAACCTGCAGGCACTAATTCTGTATCATAATTATCAATACTATACATAGTCGTATCCAAATTTTCAAAATCAAATTGCCTATTGATACATTTATCAATATCTGCTATAAAATCAATAACATCATCTGGATGTGAATTCCCCCATTTACTAATAAAGCCAGATAAATAATGTGTACCGTGAACTTCTTTTATCCCACTTGGCTTTTTTATAAAACTGATACAATATTTGTTCATGGTTTGTAATAACTCTTGATTCATAAAAAATGACTTATTTGAATCTCTAATTTCTATTTCCGTTTGTATAATCCTACACCTCCTTCGTTACCCTATCCAATTCCTTTAAAACAGTAGGTATCCTAAAACTGCCTTTCATATTGCGAACCAAATTGGCAGCTTCGCTTACATCCATCCCAATGGCAGATACAAACAAAGGGTTTTTGCTTTCTCCCCGTGTAATTGGCAACACAGTTCCCTTATTGCTGAAAAAAGATGTTTTGGCTACGCCGATTATCGGTATTGTTTTGCCCAAAGCCTCCCACAAATGGCCGCCTAGCCCATAGTTTTTATCATTGTCAATAAACACATACCCATCTATAATAATAGCTTCCAATTGACTCAACTCCACGTTCTCCATTATTTTCATGATGCAAGGAAGTTCCCTTTTGTAAAATTTCCCGGAAACATAGGGTTCAACATTTTCTATCCATTCCACAATAATCGAAGCAGGCTGTTCATCCTCCCAATTAAAAAGTACACCTACAGCTTTTGCAGTATCGTCTCTGTAATAAATATCTAAGGCTAGTAGCATGTTTAAAATTTATTGTTAGTCCAGCAAGTTGTATTTAGCCACTAATTCTGAATATGTAGTATCTGAAACAACACGGATATGCGATGTTACATTTCCATTAATATCATATTCTGTTGTATCCATTGAAAAGTGTATCCCTATCGTCAAACATTCACTTTTAAGTTCTCCTGTAGGGTAATATTCATTATCCCAACCAATATGTTCACCATTTTTATATTCATCCTCAAACTGTATATCTTTTGTATCTGGGAAATAATCAATAATCGCATATCCAGTAAATAATTGATCTTGGTAACCCATAATCAAATTACCACCTCCTCCGGAAGCATGGCTAATAATTTCTAAATCATTATAAGGCACCCTTATTTTATGCGGTTGTTTTAAACTCATGATCATTTATTTTCTGTCATTAGTATCAATATTCAGGTTCTAAGATACAGCAATCTCGCAATTTCACCCATATCTAAAAGGTTTATATATCAGGAAATTTACCACCGCATCAAAAAGTTTTTGTAAAAAAACCATCAAGCAAGTGTTTGCAAGCCGCTTTTACGCATTTTTGCATATATAACAAATAACATGAGAATATTAGTGTGGATAGTACTTGCCTTTGGCATTTCAGCTTCGTTTGCCCAAACTACACCCAATCAAGACAGCCTGAAAGGCTGGTACCTGAAAGACAAAGCAACAGAAGGCTTTGCAGGCATTAGCCTGAACAAAGCCTACCAGTTTTTGCAAGGCAGGAAAAGCACGCCCATCATAGTGGCGGTAATAGATTCTGGCATAGATACACTGCACGAAGACCTGAAACCCATTTTATGGACAAACCCCAAGGAAATACCGGGCAATGGCATAGACGATGATGGCAATGGCTATGTGGATGATGTGCATGGCTGGAATTTTTTGGGCGGCAAAGACGGAACTGAGGCAGAAAAAGCATCTTCTGAAAAGGCAAGGGTCTATCACGGCTTCAAAAACCTTTACCTCGGCAAAAATATTGACACCAACAAACTGAGCAAAGACGAGCTTTGGCAATACAAAATGTGGAAGCGGTCTGCCGCGCAAATAGAACCAAACCCCGAAACGGCTGATGAAATAAAAGGGCTAACTAGGTACATGCAAAAAATGGACGAATGCGATTCTATCATTACCAAGGAAACGGGCATGCGTGATTTTAGTGCCGATGAGCTAGAAAAACTATCCCTTACCAGCATCGAAGGCAAGCAAGCCAAGATGATACATTTGAATTTGCTGAAAATGCTAAGTTCGGGGGCTGATGCCAAAACCAGCCTTATTAAGCAGTTGCTAAATGAGCAGTTGAGCCATTTGCAGGACGAGGTGCAGGAAAAAACAACCGCACCAGTGGATGTACACGCCACGATAATTAAAGACAACTACAAGGACTTTAACGACAGGTATTATGGCAACACCAATATCATGGGCAAAGGCAGCATGCACGGCACGCATGTGAGCGGCATTATTGCGGCTGCCCGCAACAACGGCGTGGGCATGGACGGTATTGCAGACAATGTGAAAATAATGATGATCAGGGCAGTGCCAGATGGCGATGAGTATGATAAAGACATTGCCCTAGCCATCAGGTATGCGGTGGACAATGGCGCCAAGGTAATAAACATGAGTTTTGGCAAAAGCTACTCTCCCCAAAAGAAATGGGTGGACGAAGCCTTCCAATACGCAGCATCGAAAGACGTGCTGCTGGTACACGCAGCAGGCAACGATGGAAAAAACATAGACAGCACAGAAAACTACCCGAGTGCCGACTTTTTATCTGGCGGCCACGCCAGCAACGTAATAACCGTTGGTGCAAGCAGCGATGCTGCCCTTACGGGTAGCTATGTGGCAGGCTTTAGCAATTATGGCAAAAATGGCACGGATGTTTTTGCTCCGGGCGTTCAGATATACAGCAGCTTGCCAGGTGGCAATGCTTATGGCTTTTTAGATGGTACCAGCATGGCAACCCCAGTTGTGGCTGGCTTAGCAGCGTTGGTACGGTCCTACTTCCCAAAACTGTCTGCGGTGCAAACCAAAGAGGCTATTGAGCTATCGATTAGTAAACTAGACAGTACTGCAAGCGTTTATATGCCCGGCACACAAATGCTTGTAAACATGAGTGCCTTGTGCCATAGTGGAGGCTTGATCAATGCCTATGGTGCCGTAACAGAAGCAGACATATTGAGCAAAGGCCCAGGGAAAGACAAAAAGGTTAAATTGCCCAAAACCACTTTTAAAAATACTAAAGTAAAAGCATAATGGCAAGGCCAACAGGGGGTACATACCACCCAATATACCAGCAGCCCTATATTGATGCTGCCCAAGGGGAGACAATTGGCGAGTTAATAGCTAGTTATAGCCAAAGGCTTATTGCATTTATCAATGCCATACCCGAAGCAAAGGCAAATTACAGCTATGCTGAAAGCAAATGGACAGTGAAACAAGTATTGCAGCATATAATAGACACGGAGCGGATATTTACATACCGTGCATTGTGCATCAGCCGTGGCGAAACAACCAACCTGCCGGGTTTTGATGAAAACAGCTATGCAGCGAATGCCCCTGCCCAGCATAGGACATTGGCAAGTTTAAAAGAAGAATTTGCCTTGGTAAGAAAATCTACCGATATGCTGTTTGCTTCTTTTACAGAGAAGCAATTGCAGCGGGTAGGCACTACCAACAACTATATGGTTAGCGTGAATGCACTGTGCTTTATTGTTTTTGGGCATAACCTGCACCATGAAAAAGTGTTGAGGGAAAGGTATTTATAAAATATTAAATCAAAAAAGAAAGGGCATCTTGTAAGTTAATTTCTCCTTTATGTCTATTCAGAAGTTCAAGTTGTTTAATTTCTCTATTAAATCATCTAGAAATAAATTCCTAATTTGCCAAACAATAGCATAATCAATTCCAAAATAGTCATGAACAATTCTATTTCTAAATCCTCTTATTCGATGCCAATCAATTTCTGCATGTTTATCCTTAAAACTTTCAGGTAAACGATTGGCTGCCTCGCCTATTATTTCAAAATTTCTAATAACAGCATCTACGGTTTTACTATCATTGATAAAGTCTTCAAAAGAAAGGTTTTGGGTATAATCAAGGATTTTGTTGCTACTGTCAATAATATCTTCGACAAGTAACGATGCATTTCGGCTAGACATATATTATTTCCGATTCAAACTGGTTAAAATATTGGTGTTTCACCCCATTTTTAGATACCAAATCCACGTTTTTTTTTAGTTTCAGTTCAATAAAGTTAGCTAGGTCTATAAATTCAATTCCAATAGGTTGGCTAAAATCAACAATAATGTCGATATCGCTAGAGGAAGCATTAAAATCCTCACGGACAATAGACCCAAACAAACCAATTGAACTAATATGATATTTAGCTATCAATTCTGGTTTGATTTGTTCAAGAATTTGTTTTATTTTATTCAAGTTTGTCATGCTGCAAAAATAACGAAAGTTTTAGTTTCGTTAAAACAACTCATTTTTTAGTATAAAAAAAAGCCCCAGCAAAATGCCGAGGCTTAAATTTTCCAACCAACAATCTATTTTCCACCGAATACTTTCTTCAACAAATCTGTTGTCTGGGCAACAGGGTCTTTGCGGATTTTTTGTTCTTCTTGGCCTACCGATGTAAACATGCCTGCCAAAGCCCTATCAGTAACATAGGCAACTAGGTCTGTATTTATTTTCTTTACAAACGGTATTTTGTTGTAGTAGCTAGTTAGCGTAGTCCAATAGCTAGTAGCATCTACTTTATCCAACGAGGTTTGTATAACCGGGGAAAAAGCAGCTGTTAACTGGCTAGTGGTTTTTCCTTTTAGATATTCAGTGGCCGATGTGTCGCTGCCTTTCAATATGCCAACTGCATCTGTAATGGTTATGCCTTTAATGGCATTTACAAAAATAGGTGCTGCGCTTTTAGAAGCATCTTCCGCTGCCCGGTTCATGCTCAGGATGGCATCGTCAACTTGTTTGCCCATGCCATATTCACGGAGCGTATTCTCAAGTTTTTGTGCTTCAGGTGGCATTAATATTTTCAACGCTGCATTGCCAAAAAAACCGTTTACCGAGCTTAATTTTGATGCCGCATTTTGAACGCCTACTTGCAATGCTTCTTTCAAGCCGCTGCTAATGTCTAAAGTAGAAAGGGATTTTGAGCCACCAGTAATGCCTGAAAGCAACCCACTTAAACCGCCACCGCTGCTCTGGGTAGTAGTTGTAGTAGTAGTTGTAGTGCTGGAGGAAGCACCAACAACACTACTATCTTTAGCAGGTGTTGCCGTTTTCGGTACAACTTTTTTCTTTTTTTTCGCTTTTTGTGCATCAGCGTTACCTACGGTTATTACCATCAAAGCCGCCGCAATTAAAATTTTGTACATTTTATATTTTTTAATAGAAGCCGAAAAATAAGGATGCATCGGCAACTAGAAAAGTTAAAGGATGAAAAAGTAATTTACTATCTGGTGAACTGTAAAATTTTACTTCAAGAACAACTCAAGCTCTACCCTCCTGTTCAATGCCCTGCCCACAGCAGTAGAGTTGGTAGCTACCGGCCTCGTTTTGCCATAGCCTATGGCATCTAGCCTGCTGGCAGATATACCTTTTTCAGATAAGTACCTTTTTACGGCATCTACCCTCGCTTGCGACAATTCCATATTGTAGCTATCGCCACCTACATTGTCAGTATGCCCGCTTACCCTAAGGTCATAATCTGGGTATTGGTTAATAATGTCAACCACTTCGTTCAGCATTGGGTAAGACTCAGGCTTAATTATGGCCTTGGCCGTTTCAAAATAAATGCCCCGGGTAGCAAATTTCAAACGTTTTTTTACCTCTGCAGAAATTTCTGGGCAGCCCCTGTTCGATTTTGGCCCCGGTGTGTTCGGGCACCTATCAATCCTGTCTGGCACACCATCGCCGTCTGTATCTGTGTTGTCTTCTGTTGATGCTGGAGGGCAACCAGTTGCGTCTACCACGGAACCCCTTGGAGAATTAGGGCATTTGTCACGGGAGTCTGGAACGCCATCCCCATCAGAATCTGGGTCGTAATTATTGTTTCTGTTGCTATTGTTATCTGGGCAGCCATGATTACTTACCAAACCTGGTACATCTGGGCAGGCATCGTCTATATCAGCCACAAAATCGTGATCCCTATCTGGGCAGCCATCCAGTATTTTAGATCCAGCCACCCGAGGGCACCTGTCTAGGTAATCTGGCACGCCATCATTGTCCCAATCTTGTGGGCAACCACGAGAGTCAACTGCAACGCCCCTTGGCGTTCCCGGGCATTGATCTTTTCTGTCCCGTACACCATCGCCGTCGGAATCAGGCGATTTGTTAATGCCAAATACTAGGCCTGCACTATGCTGGACATAAATATCGTTTGCCCAAATATCGTTTCCGCCTTTTGTTATACCGTCCCACCCATCATACAAGGGCATATATACTTTGCTAGCTATCTCAAAACTTACTGTTTCATTGATACGGAAAGTAAGCCCAAGGCCTGCCAATAAATTAGCCTTTACTCCTTCTGCAATACCAGCCACAGAAGTACCGTTTATAAATTGGTGCGACTTTAAATAAGTGCCTCCAGCACCCAGCAGCAAAAAAGGGGCAACGCCTGCATCTTCCCTTAGCTGGTAGCCATTGTCAAATTTATATTTTAGCTGGAAATCGAGGGAGAGGAACTGTGCATCCACGCCCGCAGTCTTGGCATCGTTTTGATACTGTACCCAATCGTAAGAAAGGGTTTCCATGAAATTGAAAAAAGGGCTGCCATATTGCTGTAACGAAATAGCAATACCTGGCTTGTAAGACTTATAGCGAAAAAGCCCAAAATGATTGCCGTTAAGGTCTCCTGTATAATCGTTCACTGTACCAGAAAAGCCAATATAACTTGACTGTCCTGAAGATGCAACTACGCAAAGTGCAAAAACAAATGAAAGAACATATTTCATGATATTTGTATAACCCATAGAATAAAATTTTTGCACCTCCTGTTGCAAACATCCTTAGCAACAGGAGGTGCATGATTATAATTTATAGAAAGGGCAAGCAATAAAACATATTTCTAGCATTAAAAAAGCCATGCTTATTCTTGTTTATTGTTTTTCCCATCCATATAACGTATAAATGCTATCATTTATTCTATAAACCGAAAAAAAAATATAAAAAAAGTAGGAAATTTCGCAATATGCAGCTTTTTTTCATAAAAATAGCTAAAAAAAGTAAGCTAAGACACTTTAGCGGTACCCGACTTGTTACTCCCTCTTTCTCATGTTCACCTTACGATTCTTTACTAACGAATAACTTCCGCTTAATTTCCTTTTACTTGCGACCAACTCCCGCCCCTACACGCTCACATTAAAATCCCGCAACGCATCGTTCAAGCTGGTTTTTAAATCGGTGCTTGGCTTGCGGGTGCCGATAATTAAGGCACAGTTTACATAGTATTCGCCAGCAGGGAATTTTTTGGCATAAGTGCCAGGTATCACCACGCTACGGGCAGGCACACGGCCTTTGTATTCAATAGGCTCCGCCCCGCTTACATCAATGATTTTGGTAGATTGTGTTAATACTACGTTTGCCCCTAGCACCGCTTCTTTTTCTACAATAACGCCTTCTACCACAATGCTGCGGCTGCCCAAAAAGCAACCATCCTCTATAATTACTGGGCTTGCTTGCAAGGGCTCCAATACACCGCCAATGCCTACGCCACCGCTGAGATGCACATGCTTGCCTATCTGTGCGCAACTGCCTACCGTAGCCCAAGTATCTACCATTGTGCCTTCATCCACATAAGCACCTATGTTTACGTAGCTAGGCATCAATACCACATTCTTTGCCAAAAAAGCACCATAACGTGCAACGGCATGTGGCACGGCACGAACGCCTTGCGAAGCATAATCTTTTTTCAGCAGCATTTTATCGTAAAACTCGAAAGGAGGCAATGAGTAAGTTTGCATTTGTTGAATGCCAAAGTACAACAAGATGGCTTGCTTTACCCATTCGTTTACCACCCATCCTTCGGCTGTTGGCGAAGCAGTGCGCAATTGGCCCTTGTCTATCAATGCTATTACATCCCTGATGACATCTTTGTTCTCGCTGTGTTTCAGCAAGTCCCTGTCGTTCCAAATTTCTAGTATCCTTTCTTTCAAATCCATTTTTAAATCATTTTTGGCAAAAGTAAGCAGAAGAGAATTATGAGTTATAAATTATGAGTTATGAGTTAAAATCAAAAGACGTTTAAATTTATAATTCATATCTCATAATTCATAATTAACTAATCTATTTTTGCAGTTAGAAAGTAAAAAATGGAATTATTTTTAGATGATATAAGCCATTGCCTGAAAGTATTGGAAGAAGGCGGATTGATACTGTATCCAACAGATACCGTGTGGGGTATTGGCTGCGATGCCACCAACGAGGCAGCCGTGGCTAAAATTTACGCCCTGAAACAAAGAGTCGATACAAAAAAAATGATTGTGCTGGTAGCAAGTGAGCGGAACATACTGCACTATGTAACCAGCCCAGACTTGGAAGTGTTTAATTATTTGGCTAGTGCAACAAAGCCGACCACTGTTATATATGATGGCGTGATAGGCATGGCTGAAAATATTTTGGGCGAAGACCGCAGCGTGGCTATCCGTATTTGTGGGGAAACTTTTTGTAAGCACTTACTCAAGCGTTTCCAAAAACCGATAGTAAGCACATCGGCAAATATCAGCGGGCAAGCCACGCCTTCTTTTTTCCCAGAAATTGACAAAGCCATTATAGATGGGGTAGATTATGTAGTGAAATACAGGCAGGATGACAATACCCCTAGAACCCCATCGGCAGTAGTGAAATGGGAAAAAAACGGCAACCTCACCGTGATACGGGCTTAGGGCTAGAGGGTAGTGTTGTCTATTTGTTACGACTAATCAACTCATATTGCCACAAAGGCACGACTGCCAAAGAAGCACTAAGGGTTTAAGGGAAAGAAGAAAATGTAAGGCGTGCAATCTTTTTTTCTTAGTGATGCTCCGTGGTTTCGTGCATTTAGCAATCTGCTTCTCCAATAATGTTGATGCTTACACCCTGTATTTATTTGGCTTCCACCTCATTTGCCCTAAGCTGGTCAATCAATTTGAATGAATTTAACATGAGCTTAAATTGAACTTCAGGGAGAAGCCAATTATGCATATTGGCTTCGCAAACCATGGTATATTGAGAAATAGCTGCTGCTAAATTATTTTCTTCGATATTAACCAGTATTTTAGTGAGCCAAAATGTATGGTACTCCCATTTGCTAAATGTTTTTACCAATGGAAATGCAGCTAACAGGTTTTGAGCCTTTAAAACATAAGCTATGCTAGGGTCTGGGTTGCCTTGAAAATAGGTGCATAGGGCTAGGTACAGCTTTGCTATAGGATATTGCATAGCCATTTTTTTTATAGTGGGTTTCACTAGTTGCTCTAGCTTATCCATCTTCATAGCAACAGACTTTGAATATAAGTAAGTAATAACAATTGGGTTATCCATATAAAGGTTAGCCATGTTTAAGTGCAAATCATGCACCTGCCTCTCCAATTCATCCTTGTCTAGCAAATGCTTTTGTGCAAGAATAAATTTGTCCATTGTTGCTGCCGCAGCAGCAACACCTGCCTCAATTTGCCCGTTTACCCATGAAGGCACATCTAGGGACGAGTCGAACAAAGAAAATTCTTTTGACAATAATGCGCCAAATTCAGCGGGCATTTCTCCCCAAATCCCCCTCAGTATACGCAAAGCAGCCTCTAGCCTAAGGCTGGTTTGCTCCAGTAGGGAACGGGCTTTTATTTTTTCTTCATCTAAAAAATCTTCATATACAATAAACCTCACGGTGCTTTCATTAATATCCCCATCCTCAAATTCCTCTATCCTTTTTGTTTTGGCAAGATCTTCAGGATTAGCAAATTCCATTTCGTATTCGTCATCATCGTCATTGTAGTCATGCTCTTCTTCGTAGTTCTCCATGCCTATCGTGTACCTAAAATTGCCTTCACCCGCATTTTTTAATAGTTTGTCATAGGCATACTTGTATTTTAAGCTAGTGCCAGGGGCTATCATCAAATGTGGGTTGCCTTTTTCATCGCCTACTGGTATATCTAGCAGGGGTATGTTGTCGTTGTCGTTGTCTTCCTCTAGTATAAAACGGGTAATGGCAAAATCCGGGTGTGGGGGAATGTCAAAGTCAAGTGCAAAATCGTGGCCTGCATAGATAATATTGTGTGCTAGGTTATAGTCTATTTCCATAGTAAAGTTCTTGAAAGGCGTTCCTTTAAAGAATTCACTCTCGTCAACATTAAAAGAATAACTGGTGTCTTTTATGCCTAGGCACAGCAAGTCAACCAAGTACAAGCCCGCAGTTACGTTGCCGTTTATATGCCGCCTCGTTACAATTATGCTGGCGATGCGTGCCGATGCCCAGTCTCTATTGATGATACATTTGTAAATGGGCAGTTTCCTTGCTTTTGTTTCTATGTATTTTTTAGGCGATAATTCTTGCATGTTGCGTTTTTTTTTAGAATATGTGTTACTACTCAAGTAATTTTTCGCCACTAAGTCACGAAAACACAAAGAGACACAAAGGAAATAAAGAAGAAGAAAAGAAAAAAAGAACCTCCTTTATGTTATATAATACCCATTAACCTTCTTTTTCTTTGTGCTGCTTCGTGTATTGGTGCCTTTGTGGCATAAAAAGATAGCCAATACAATGGCTGTAAAATAAATTACTGGGGTTTGAAACTATCGCAAATAGTTACTAAGATATGTGCAATAATGCCTTGCATTCATTGAATAGCTTTTGCTTGTCAATGGCCACAGTGCCTACCTCCTCGCAAACAAGGCCGCCGGCTATATTGGCTATTTCTGCTGCCAAATGAATGTCTTTTGTGGTTGCATATACCAACGATGCCACAGCTATTACGGTATCGCCAGCCCCGCTTACATCGGCAATGGTGCGTATGTGCGTAGGAATGATGGCCGACTGGCTATTTAATTGATAGAATACCCCTTTTTCTGACAAGGTAATAAGGGAAACTTGGTGTTGCAATTGCTGGTTTAGTTGCCAATGGATATTGCTAAGCGTATCAGGGTTAATTTCTTCTATTAATAAATTAAGCCCTTCTTTTACTTCTTTCAGGTTGGGCTTAAAAATTTCAACACCTTTATAAGCGAAGAAATTTTTGCGCTTGGGATCTACAGATGCAATGATGCTATGTTGCTTGCACAAGGCAATCGCTTCTGTAATAACTCTTTCTGTTAATACGCCTTTGTTGTAATCTTCAAAAACTAAAACATCGGGCTTGTGGGTGGAAATGCAATTTACCAATTGCTGCAACAACAAATCCTCTTCTTCCAGAGAAATATCCTTGGTTATTTCCGTGTCTAGCCGCATCATTTGCTGGTTACTGCTAATGATGCGTGTTTTGTTGGTGGTTATCCTTTTGGCCGATGTGGTGAGGTATGTGGTATCAATGCCTTGCTGGCTGTACAAAGCAGTTAGTTGTTCCCCATCGTTGTCAGCGCCAATAATAGAAACAACAAAGGTAGCAGCACCAAGGGCAACAGTGTTCAAGGCAACATTTCCCGCCCCGCCAATACGCTGTTCCTTGCTGCTCACAGCAACAATAGGGACAGGCGCCTCCGGCGATATACGCTCCACCTTGCCAAACAAATATGTGTCCAGCATTACATCGCCAATAACGGCTACTTTAATGTTGCCGAAGGCACTAAACAATTGCTCAAAGTTCTCAAAATTCATTGCTACGCTTGCTGTTTGTTATTTGCGGCTGCAATATAATACAACGGTATGCCTATAAGCGTAATAATTAAGCCCGGCCATGTATATTCTGGTTTGTAGATGATTAATAAAATACAAAAACTAATGCCCATTACTATGTACAAAGCTGGCAAAAATGGATAGCCGAATGCTTTGTATGGCCTATCGGCATCGGGGCGTTTTTTTCTTAGGATAAAAATACCAGCGATAGTCAGCACATAAAATATCACGACTATAAACGATACCATGTCTAGCAAATCGCCATATTTACCGCTTAAGCAAAGCAGGGCAGCTACAATGCACTGTGCCCACAATGCCCATGCTGGCACGGCATTTTTATTGAGCGTGCCTGCTTTTTTAAAGAACAAGCCATCTTTGGCCATGGTATAATAAACCCTTGCACCAGCCAATATCAACCCATTGTTGCACCCAAAGGTAGAAATCATAATAAGTACCGCTATTAAAATAGTGCCAATGTTGCCAAAAATAGCATTAGCTGCTGCCACTGCTACCCTGTCTTTTTCCACATGCGCCAGCACGTCTAAAGGTAAAACAGCGATATAAACTAAGTTGGCAGCCACATAAATAAGGGTTACAATCAATGTACCTAAAAACAAGCTAAGCCCAATGTTTTTTTGTGGGTTTTTTATTTCCCCGGCTATAAAGGTTACGTTGTTCCAAGCATCGCTGCTGAAAACAGAGCCTACCATGGCTGATGCAATGCCACCCATTAGCGCGGCACCTGCTATGGGCGCTACGCTAAAACCAGATACAGGGTTGCAGCTATCTATCATGGTTGCCTTGGTTGCTGCCCAAGTATTTGCCCAGTTTGCGTGCCAAACAGCGGGATTAAAAGCAATGAAACCGGCAATAATCAACCCAAAAAGGGCGACAAGCTTGGTACTGGTAAATATGTTTTGTATCCATTTGCCGCCTTTTACCCCCCTAGTATTGGTGTAGGTGAGCAACACGATCAATATAATTGAAACCACTTGTGCCGCACTAATAGAGAATAAGGTAGTGCCGCCGCAACTGTTTACCCCGGTTGCTATTTTTATCAATTTATGGTCTTCGCTTAGGGTAGGTATTAAATAAGCGGCAAATTTGGAAAATGCTACTCCTACTGCTGCAATGGTACCTGTTTGTATCACCGAGAAAAAACTCCAGCCATACAAAAAGCCAACCAATGGGTTGTAACTCTCTTTTAGGTACACATACTGGCCACCAGCTTTTGGGAACATAGCACTTAGCTCGCCATAGCTTAATGCTGCGGTAAGTGTCATAAACCCTGTAATAAGCCAAACGGCTATTAGCCACCCTGCACTGCCCACATCCCTAGCAATACCAGCACTTACTATAAATATACCCGACCCAATCATGCTTCCAGCAACAATCATGGTGGCATCTGCCAGCCCAAGCGTAGGTTTAAAGTTGGTAGTACTCATACGTTTCTTTACAATTAGAAAAATAGCAGGTAGCCATAACGGCAAAAAGTAAATATAGGATTATTCTTTTATTGCCACTAATGCACGAATAGGCACTAATAAAATTATTAGTGCCTTTTCGTGCATTAGTGGCAATTTTCTTGAAATTCTTATCTTATTTTTATTTTGTTTTATACAAAGCGTTTAGCCCTTTTATTAAATCGTTGGTAATGTTGTAGGCAGAGTCTTTATAATAAATCAGGTCTGCATTGCTAGCAATGATAAAAGAATATGTTTTGTTTTTGTTGTAATCTTTCAAGTAGTCTTCAATCTTCTTTTTTACGTCTTGCAGTTTTTTAAAGCTTTCGTCCTGCATTTCTTGGCTCTTAGCTTGTTCTTCCTGCGTGTATTCCCTTTCGCGCTGGGCAATGTCTTGCTGCGCTTGTGCCATTTCTGTTTGGCTCATGCTTTGCCCCTTGGCTTGGTATTCTTTTACCTTGGCTATATAGGCATTTTTCTTAGTGGCCAGATCGCTGCGTTTTTGTTGCTCGGAATTGCCTAGGTCTTTGGCTACTTGCTTGTAATACTCAAAATTGCTTTGTAGCGAGTCCATTTCAAAGTAAGCTACTTTAAAACTACCTGGCTGTGCATTAGTGGGCAATGCGGCACTGCCATGCCCAGTACATTGTTTAGAAGAAAAATGCAAATAGAACAATATAGCCACAGCGACTGCCAAAAAAATATTTAACCCAAGTGTAAAATTTTTCATGTATTTCTTGATTTGGCGTTAAAAGTACAGGCAAAAAAGCAACTAGCGATAATTGGCAGGGCATAAAGCCGATTATTTTAGCAAAGAACTAAGAGAAATAAGGATAAGTGGCTGAAAGTAGCGTTGTAATAATTTAAAAAGAAGCATATACAACACAGCAATAACCTTATTTTGCAACAAACCACCAATATATGCAGGAATTAAAGCTTTTTATGGTATTACTGGGTTGCCGTTTAAAAAACAGGCATACAGAGCAGCACGATATGTTTTTTGGCGTTGCTACGTCTATACAGGCATTAGTACCTGATATTAACCACTTTTGGCCAGAGGCTAAGGGTAGGCTGCACATTGATGCGTGGCGGGAAGTAACGAATGTGGACGGGTACGGAATAAAGATTGTGTTGGACAATGAAATGCCCATGACAAATGAAGAAACACTAAAGCTGTTTTTCCTAAACCTAGGTGGGTACAAGCCACAAGAGTTTGAAGAATACCATTACAAGATGCTTGCCGTGGGGAAAAGTATAACTGAGCCTATACGGCAGGCCAAGCAAACAGCTTTTTACAAGCACTTTGATATAGCAGGCGCACCATCGCATATTGACGATAAATATGGCATAGACGTGGACGATGCTTACGAGGTAAAAGACATTTTGCCTGCGGAAACCAAAAGCAAATACAGCATCCTTATTGAGCCTGCTACCAAAAACCAACCTGATGAAATGCACCTAGGGTATTTTCCATTGGATAAACTGTGAAGAAAAGTTGCCACAAAGACACAAACTTACATTTGGATAGTACGAAATTATGCCCGAGTTAAGTTCTTCTTTTCTTTTTTCTCAAGTGCTTGGTAATATTTGCAAATTGTTTTTAAGCCACATTCCTTGCATTTTGGGTTGCGGGCAGTGCAGGTGTACCGACCAAACAAAATAAGCCAATGGTGCGCTTTGTGCACCATATTGGTAGGTATGTATTTTATGAGTTGTTTTTCGGCAGCCAATGGGGTAGTTGCATTGGTTGTTAGCCCTAGCCTTGCACTAACCCTGAACACATGCGTGTCAACAGCCATGTTGGGTTGCTGGTCTATCACGCTTGTAACTACATTGGCCGTTTTGCGGCCAACTCCTGGTAGTTGCACCAATTCATCAACAGTCATAGGCACTTCCCCGTTAAATTTGTCTATCAGCAAATTGGCCATCCCAATGAGGTGCTTTGTTTTGTTATTGGGGTAAGATATGCTTTTGATTAATGGAAAAAGTTCGTCGAAGCTAGTGGCCGCTAATTCTTTTGGGGTGGGGTATTTGCTGAAAATGGCAGGCGTGGTAAGATTTACCCTTACGTCTGTGCATTGGGCAGACAATATTACAGATACCAATAATTGATAGGGACTGTCATATATCAATTCTGTTTCTGCATTGGGTATTTCTTCTGCCAAATAGCCTAAAACAATTTGGTAGCGTTCTTTTTTTGTCATGGGGGCAAAGATAAGAAGTAGTAAGTGGTAAGTTATAAGCAGTAGGTAATAAGTAGTAAGCGAAAAAAAATCTTTTCTTTTTACAAACAAATTTGCCACTAATTGCTAATTGCACTAATATGCTGCTCCCAACTTACGACTTACCACTTATGACTCATTCCATTAATTTCACTTCTGCCAGCCCGCTGAAAGAATAATGCCTTCCTGTTTCCATTTCTATGCATTCGTAGCGTTTCCTACGCTTGCCTATTTTTTTGAAAAGCCTTCCGTTTTCTGTTATAAAATTTGCCCCGTTGGGTACTTTGTCAATTATTACAAAGCCAGGGCGTTGCTGTGTATTGTAATTGCGCAGTACCATCAGCAATGCCGTTTCGCCACTAGCGGTTGCAGCCGGGTTTTTGATAGATTGCTGCAATGCTTTCTCTACATCTGGTGGGAATATTTTTTTTGCCACAAAATCTTGGAGCAATAGGCTATAATGGTTTTTCCATTCAGTACCGTGGGGATCTACTTTGTTTTGGTATTGTTCAAAAGTAAATAAATGTGCCAACTCATGCAGGAAGGTAATCAGGAATTCGTATTTGTTCAGGTTGCCGTTGATGCTTATTTTATGGTTGCCCCACCCTGCTGCATGGCGGTAATCGCCCAGCACACTCCTTCTTTTCCGGGTAACGGTAAGGTGTATTTTGTAGTGGTGTACATAATGTACCACAGGTTCAAAAGCATTGTCGGGCAAATAAGCCGCCAATGCGTGCATGGGGTGTTCTGTTGCCGCCATCAATCTTTTTTATTCAATAATAAAGCTGCTCTTACGTCCAAGACTGTGTATATGACATATAATAACATGATGGTAAAAATAGCAAAAATACTTTTGTTGTTGCCAGCCATTAACAAATAAACAACCATGGCAATACCAAGTGCAAAAAGTTTTATGGCGGTGCCGCCTAGCACGCTCCTGCTAAATACATGTGGGTTGGGGTTTTTAATTGCTTGGATATGCATCCACGCAGTGAAGGCAGACAAGGTATAAAGCAGCCAGTTGCCAAGGATAACCACGCGGTGGCTGATGCCTAATTTGTCAAAAAAACCAGCTGCAAGCTGAAATACTAAAGTGATAAGTACAAAAACAAGAAGGGAAGGCAAAAGCAGTTTACCGTAAGGATGTTTCATATTTGATTTTAGGGGATTTACTTTGAAGTGTCTTTTACTATTTTAATAATAACTACTACTAAAAAAAGGAAGGGAAGCAGCCACACCAGCAAGGGGAAAGATTGTATATAATGCTTGTCAATCCATAAACCCACAAAAACCATCAAGCCAAGGCCAGCAAACAGTTGCGTAGCCAGCCCGGCATATTTCCACAAAAGGTTTTTGTTTTCTTGCAACTTTTAATTATTTTAAATTTTGAATTTTAGATATTAAATTAGGGTTAACTAGAAGTAAGTAAATAATTTAAAATTTAAAATACATCATTCAAAATAATCCTAGTCGTTGCTTACATCTGTCTTAGGTATTTTAATGACAATGGTATCCAAACTGCTAGGGCTGTTGCCGTTGAGTACTTTTTTTATGCCATCTAAATACTGGTCTTTATAATGAACGGCTTGCTCCAGCGAGTCGGTGCGTATTTTCAACAGTTTAAATGCTGTTTCACTATTGCGGCTGCCATAGCCGGGTATATAATATTTCATTGGGGTAAAAACAATTAGCGCCACGGTAAGGCTTACCAATATTAAAAAAGTGGCACTCATTACAATATAAACAGACAGCCTGTCTAGCTTGAATGTAACCAACTCCTGGTATGTATCGTCGTTCATTACCACCAGCCGATAGCGGTTTCGCAGGCGCTTGAATGTTTCTGATGTATTGAGTATTGACATAACGTAGCAAAAATAAACTTTATCTGCTCAACTGGAAAGTATTTATATCACCACATTAATCATCCTATTCTTTACAAACACTATTTTTTTTGGGTCTTTGCCTTCTAGCCATTTTTGCACCACTTCATTTTCCAGAACGATGGCTTTTACGCCTTCTTCTTCTACGTCTAAGCCTATGTTGATATTGGCACGTACCTTACCGTTGATGCTTACCGGGTAGTCCTTGGTGCTTTCGGTTACATATTTCGCTTCGAATTTGGGGAATGGGGCATCTATCACCAATGTTTCATTACCCAATGAATGCCACAATTCTTCTGCTATATGCGGGGCATAAGGGGTAAGCAGGATGAGTACTTGCTCCAGTATGGCTTTTTTGTGGCATTTGGTATCGGCCAAATCATTTACGCAGACCATAAAGGCACTCACGGCCGTGTTGAAGCTGAACCTTTCGGTATCGTCTTCTATCTTTTTGATGGTGCGGTGGAGTATTTTCAGTTCCTCGGGGGTAGGGGCATTTTCGTTCCAAACCTGCCCTTTCAGTTCATCATAAAACAAACGCCATAGCTTTTTCAGGAAGCGGTGTACGCCTTCTATGCCTTTGGTATCCCAAGGTTTGCTTTGTTCTATGGGGCCGAGGAACATTTCGTACATGCGGAAAGTGTCTGCACCAAATTTTACAACTAAGTCGTCTGGGTTGACGGTGTTGTATTTAGACTTAGACATTTTCTCCACCTCAATGTCACAAATAAATACAGATTTACCTGTATATTTTTCTTCGGCAGAAACAATGCACCCATCTTCCATAATAAAATAGTCTTTTGCAGGTCTATTTTTATTAATCCCGTTAATAAATACGTTGATATTTAATTCTACACCATCTACAATATTTACATCAACGCGAGAACGATTTATAGTAAATGATTGATTACTATCTAAGTTATGCTTAATTAGAAGTTCGGATACTTTTTCTTTTAATTGAGGGGTTAATGTATTCCATCCTAATGATAAATTAATACTGGGTATTAAGGTATCGGCAGGCCATACTATATTTTCAAAAGATATCCAATAAAAGAACCTACTACTTCCCGTAATCATCCCCTGATTCAATAACCTTCTAAAAGGTTCATCAAAACTAAGATGGCCTAGGTCGTGCAGGGCTTTTGTCCACATGCGGCTGTAGAGGAGGTGGCCAACTGCGTGTTCTGTGCCGCCGATGTATAGGTCTACCTGGTTCCAGTAGTCAGTGGCTTTTCGACTGGCAAATTCGGTGGTGTTCTCATTGTCCATGTAGCGGAGGAAGTACCAGCTACTGCCGGCATAGCCGGGCATGGTGTTGGTTTCGAGGGAGACCTCACCAGCAGAGACCTCACCCCAACCCCTCTCCGAAGGAGAGGGGCAAGCATCCGTAGCGGAGTATTGGGTAACCCAGTCTTTTATATTGGCAAGCGGCCCCTCGCCTTCTGGGCCAGGGGAATAGCTATCTACTTTTGGCAGTTCTAAAGGTAGTTCACTTTCGGGTAGTGGGTAAGCAATCCCATTTTTCCATACAATGGGGAATGGTTCGCCCCAGTAGCGTTGGCGGCTAAAGGCAGCATCCCGCATACGGTAGTTGATTTTGCGTTTGCCAATACCCATTTCTTCCAGCTTGGTTACGACAATGTCTATGGCATCCCGAAGTACGATGCCATTCAGGAAGCCGCTATTACTTAGGACGGCATCTTTGGTGGCATTGGGTTCTGTGCCGTTGAAAGCATTGCCAATGATATTGGTAATGGGGATGTTGAAATGGTTGGCAAACTTAAAGTCACGCTCATCGCCGCAAGGCACAGCCATGATGGCTCCTGTGCCGTAGCCAGCTAGTACGTATTCACTGATCCAGATAGGTATCTCTCTGCCGTCGAATGAATTGATGGCATACGCACCTGTGAAGCAGCCTGTAATCTTTTTCTCTGCCTGACGTTCCCGCTCGCTGCGGCTTTTAACGTAAGTGATGTAGGTATCTACTGCTTCCTGCTGTGCAGGGGAAGTGATTTGTGCTACCAGTTCATGCTCGGGGGCAATTACCATAAAATCAACCCCAAAGATGGTGTCTGGGCGGGTGGTGTAGACTTTTAGAGAGACCTCTGCTGGAGAGACCTCACCCCAACCCCTCTCCAAAGGAGAGGGGCAAGCATCCGTAGCGACGTTTGGAACTTCGTTTTTATTTTCAGGTAGGGCTTCGCCTAATTTTTCAATAACTGATGGTAATTGATTTAGTATTTCTTCGTTGGTAAAGCGAAGCATAGTATAGCCATGTTCTGCTAACCATCCAGCCCTTGCTTCATCAAATTTTTGTTGTTCTATTTCGTCATGATAACCGCCATCAATTTCTACAATCATTTTCTGCTCAAGGCAAACAAAATCAGGGATATAACCAGCAATGGGGTGTTGCCTCCTGAACTTAAAGCCATTTATTTTCCTGTTCCTTACCTCGTTCCACAATATAGCTTCTGCTTCTGTTGCATTTTTTCTATTTTCCTTAGAAAAAGAAGAGAGGAATTTCCATTGCTCTACTGTGTTGGTAAAATAACCAAGGGTAGATAATGCAGGTTCTTGCCCCTCTCCTTTGGAGAGGGGTTGGGGTGAGGTCTTTACAACAAAATCTATCTCCGCCCCTGTGCTTTTGCCAATCCAGTTGGTTTGCATTTCTTTCATGGCATCGCTCCATTCTAGTTTTTCGAGGTCTTTTAGCAGCCTGTCTGCATATTCTGTGATGCGGAGGTACCATTGGCGGAGTTTCTTTTTTACCACGGGGTGGCCGCCGCGCTCGCTAACGCCGTTTACAACTTCGTCATTGGCAAGCACAGTGCCGAGGGCTTCGCACCAGTTTACTTCGCCAATGCCACAATAGGCAAGGCGGCAATCCATCAGTATATCTTGCTGCTCCTTTTCGCTAAAGGCTTTCCATGTTTCGGCGGTGAAGGGGGCAATGTGTGCTTTTTGACCGTCTATTGACTTGGAGCCTTCGGCTTCAAAGGCTTTAATTAATTCCGTGATAGGCACTGCTTTTTGCAGGCTATGGTCGTAATAGCTATTAAACAGTTGCAGGAAAATCCATTGTGTCCACTTGTAATATTTAGGGTCGCTGGTCATTACCTCTCTGTCCCAGTCGTAGCAGAAGCCTATTTTGTCCAACTGCTTGCGGAAGTTGGCAATGTTTTGTTCAGTAGAAATAGCAGGGTGCACACCATGTTCTATGGCGTATTGTTCTGCGGGTAGTCCGAAGGCATCGTAGCCCATAGGGTGCAGCACATTAAAGCCTTTCAGGCGTTTGTAGCGGCTATAGATGTCGCTGGCAATATAGCCTAATGGGTGGCCCACATGTAGCCCCGCACCGCTTGGGTAAGGGAACATATCCAATACATAATATTTGGGTTTATCGCTGGTATTACTCACTTTATAAGCCTTGGAATCGTTCCACTGCCGCTGCCATTTTTCTTCTATTGCCCTGAAATTATATTCCATATTTTGTATTTTGTCTGAACCTTTGATTTGTGGGATTTTTTTGATTAAAATGATTCCCCACATTGTATAAAAAAAACTTTCTTGCCTGCCAAAATTATCCTATTTCTTCTCGGTATCCTTTTTTAAAACATACACAACCCAGCTCATCAATGTATCCTATCGCCCCTTACTACCAAGTTAGGAACTATTTCCGCCTCGTAAGCCAGCCATTCTTTCCAGCGGATGCGTACTTTTTCCTTGTCGAAATAGGTTTCTGCCAAGTCTATGAACAAGGTGTAATGCCCTGCCTCGCTTTCCATGAAACGACGATAGAAATTACGCATATATTCATCTTCCAAGCCCTCGCTTAGCCGCTTAAACCGCTCGCAACTACGGGCTTCTACCAAAGCCATGGTTAGCAACTGATCCAGCATACGTTCTTCCTCCCTGCCACCCTTCTTTTGAAAAGCAATTAGCTGGTTTACATATTCGTCCTTGCGTTGCTTGCCAAGGGCAAGGTTGCGCTTTTTCAGTTCATTCAATACCAGCCTGAAATGCCCCCATTCCTCAGTTACGATAGGCGCAAGTTCAAATACTAGCTTTTCAAAATCGGAATACCGCTGAATTAATGAAATACAGGTCAATGCAGCTTTTTGCTCGCAATAAGCATGGTCGGTAAGTATAGCACCTAGGTCCATGGCTGCCAAATCGACCCAGCGTGGGTCGGTAGGCAGTTGCAGGCCTAAAATATTTTTAGTAGCATTTGATAACATTTCATTCATGGTAACAAGTAAAAATTGGTGGCCAAAGCTAATGCCTAATCATCAATTCCTTTAGCTTTGGGTAATGTATAACGATGATTTCTTGCAAAACCGCCTATTGGAACGCAAACAACAGGATGCATTCCGGGTGTTGCAATTGCCCACTGGCGAGGTTGATTTTTGCAGCAACGATTATTTAGGGTTGGCGACGGTTGATCGTTCACCGTTAACTGTCAACGGTCAACGGTCAACTGGTAGTGCAGGTTCCCGCCTTTTAGCTGGCAATTACCAACTAGTGGAAGAAACAGAAACCTTGATAGCCGATTTTCACAATGCAGATTCGGCACTTATATTTAATTCCGGCTACGATGCCAACCTTGGCTTGCTAAGTTGCGTGCCGCAAAAGGGCGATACCATCATCTACGATTTCCTCAGCCATGCTTCTATAAGGGACGGCATACGCCTTTCGCAGGCACAGTCTTTCGCTTTCCTCCACAATGATATGAACGACTTAGAACGTAGGCTGAAACAAGCAACTGGTACTATTTTCGTGGTAACAGAATCTGTTTTTAGCATGGATGGCGACTACTGCCCTTTACAGGAAATAGTGGCTTTGTGCCAACGCTACCAAGCCCACCTGATTATTGACGAAGCACATGCAACCGGGGTGGTTGGCATCAAAGGCGAGGGGCTGGTGCAAAGCCTACAATTAGAAAACCAAGTTTTTGCCCGTGTACATACTTTTGGCAAAGCCTGTGGCTGCCATGGGGCTGTGGTGCTGGGTTCTATAGATTTAAGGAATTACCTGATTAATTTTGCCCGTAGTTTTATTTATTCCACAGCTTTACCGCCCCATGCGGTGGCTGTGATAAAGAAAAGCTATGAAACATTCCCTTTTATGGAGGCCGAAAGAGAGCATTTGAGTAAATTAATCAACCTGTTCCAATCTGCTACTATCCATTACCCAAAGTTGGTTTCAACAACACCTATACAAGTAGTTATAGTAGCTGGCAACAAAGAAGTAAAACAAGTAGCGCAACTATTGCAACAAAACAACCTGGATGTACGCCCTATCCTGTACCCTACCGTGCCAAAAGGGAAAGAAAGGCTACGCATAGTGCTGCATAGCTTTAATAGCAAAGAGGAAGTGCAGTTGTTGGTGGGGTTGCTGGGCGGGTAAAAAAGAAAGAGCACACTTGCGAGGGTAGGGCAACCGCAAGGGTTGCTCCTACGATGATTGGACTTCTTTGGCTTTTTTGGTAAGGAATTCCATGATGCGGTTACTGACAGGTTTTGCTAAAGGCATATCGACTTCCATGATGTAGTTTGTAAGTTCTTCAACCACCATGTAGTAGTAACCAATATGTATTTTCTTGTTCATTTTTTCGATGCTGCTGGCCATTTTGTGGATGTTGCCCATCTCGGCAGTTGTAAGCTGCCTATTTTCGGCTAGTGCAAGGTTTTGTATCTCGGTAATCATATTGTAGAAATTGCCAACGATTTGGTTTACTGAAGTTTGCTTTGCTGATCGGAGCAATGGCCAGTTGTCTTGTTTTGACCAACGGGAGATAGTGTTTGGTGAAATTTTAAATACATCAGCTACCTGTTCTTGGGTGAGGGAGGAATTGATAAAAAGTGTTGCTGCGCGGCCTCGTTCGAGTGCTTTTTTCATGTTTATTTTTTTGTTTGAAAATTTTAAGTCTTATACTTTATTGTAACTCATTGAAATAGAGCGTTATTTTGTCTTTACAGATGGGATTTTCATGAAGTTTTATGGTGATTTATTGTGGATGTAATAACTATTTATTGTGGATCAATGGTGATTTATTGTGTACCAATGTTGATTTATTGTGGATGAATGTTGATTGTTTACCCATCATCCGCTAAAGGGGTATAGGCGTGAGCCCAAGAGCGGAAATAGGGAAAATTGCACCTCTTTGGGTACATTAGCGTAAACACAATGGTTGCCATAATGTGGCTTGTATTCTTTTCTTTTTTAATTGTTATCATTTTGGTGTAAAGTTGGTTTTTATGAAAGGAAAATGCCAAAGAGAAATCCTATATGGGGGCATTTTGGGATACTCATGGGGGCATATTTCCCCCATATAGGATTTTGATTAGTGAAATTTATAATTACTCTTTTTTAGATGTAAGGGAGTAATAGGAAGCAAAAACTTGAAAAGTGCCAAAATCGAAATGAGGCATAAAATTTTCACTTTATACCTCATTTCGATTTTTATTAAAAATAAGCGTTCTACACATTAAACCTAAAGTGCATCACATCCCCATCCTTCACAATGTATTCCTTGCCTTCTATGCGTAGCTTGCCATTGTCGCGGCAAGCGGCTTCGCTTTCATATTTTACAAAGTCATCATAGGCAATCACTTCTGCCTTGATAAACCCTTTTTCAAAATCGGTATGTATCACGCTGGCAGCCTGTGGGGCTTTCCAGCCATGGTGAATAGTCCATGCCCTTACTTCCTGCACGCCAGCTGTAAAATAGGTATCCAATCCAAGTAGGTTGTAGGCAAAACGGATTAATCGGTTCAAGGCAGGCTGTGTCATTTTGTATTCCTCCATGAACATTTGCTTATCGTCCTCGTTTTCCAGTTCGGCAATTTGGGCTTCAATGCTATTGTTCATCACTATCACTTCTGCGTCTTCTTCTTTCACGGCTGCTTTTAGGGCTTCGGAATATTTGTTGCCCGTATGCATACTTGCTTCATCGACATTGGCAACATATAAAACAGGCTTATCGGTCAGTAAAAACAAATCGGCCACGGCTAATTTTTCGTCTTTGCTCAAGCCCAGTGTGCGGATGCTTTTGCCTTGAAACAAGCATTCTTTGCAGCGGGTTAATATATCAAATTCGGCTTTTGCCTTGGCATCATTGCCTACACGGGCCATTTTTTCTGATTTCTGCCATTTTTTTTCTACACTGTCCAAGTCTTTCAATTGAAGCTCTGTATCAATGATTTCCTTGTCGCTGATAGGGTTGATAGCACCTTCTTCCCTCAATACATTTTCATCTTCAAAACAACGAATAACGTGTATAATAGCATCCACCTCACGGATATTTCCAAGGAATTTATTGCCCAAACCTTCACCCTTGCTGGCACCTTTTACAAGGCCGGCAATATCCACAATTTCTAACTGTGTAGGGACAATGCGGTTGGGCTTTACCAGTTCAGCTAATTTGGCCAAGCGTTCGTCTGGCACATCTACTAACCCAACGTTTGGCTCTATGGTACAAAAGCGGTAGTTGCTAGCCTGTGCCTTGGCACTATTGCTCACCGCATTAAACAATGTTGATTTTCCTACATTTGGCAACCCTACTATCCCTGCTTGCAAACTCATTACTATTTGTTTTATGAGCTGCAAATGTAACGTTGCAGTGTTTATAAGCTAAAAAAATAGATTTAGGAGTAATAGCAAAGTTTTATTGTTGCTACTCAGGTGCAAGTTTGGTTAATTTGCCACGAAGGCACGAAGACACAAAGAGCAACAAAGTTTTAAAGGAAGATGAAGAAGAAAAGAAAAAATAGGAAAAAAGAAGAAAAATTATATCATCAATACCTTTTAACCTTCTTTTTCTTCGTGCATCTTCGTGTTTTTGTGCCTTTGTGGCAAAAACACAAAGCCAATGTGTGGCGATTAATAACAAAGTTTCTTCCTGTAATAAATGATAGATAAATTACCTTGCGCCCCATGGCAATAGAAAGCGTGATTTTTGATATAGACGGGTTGTTGATAGACAGCGAGCCTTTGTGGACAGAGGCAGCTGCAGAGGTTTTTAAAGAGTATAACTTTAGCATTACGGAGAAGCAATACCTTACTAGCACCGGGCTGCGCACAAAAGAGTTTGTAGATTGGTGGTTTAGCTATTTCAACATTGACGCACAGGAAGCCCCAATTGCCGAGCAAAAAATAATCAATACTGTTTTAAGAAAAATAGAACAAAGTGGCAATACCCTGCCTGGCGTGCATTATATTTTAAATCTTTTCCATGACAAAGGGTTGAAAATAGGCTTGGCGACTTCATCGCCCCAAGAACTAATTGACTTAGTACTGGCAAAAACGGGTATTGCACCCTACATATCGGCAACTGCTTCTGCCCGATTCCTACCTTATGGCAAACCGCACCCTCAGGTATATTTGGATTGTGCCGAAAAATTAGGCACAGCCCCTACTTCCTGCTTATGCTTTGAGGACTCTTTTAACGGCATGATTTCGGCAAAAGCCGCCCGCATGAAATGCGTAGTGGTGCCTCACCATGCTCAGCTAAAAGAAGAAAGGTGGGGGGCGGCTGATTTAAAATTATCGTCCCTTCAAAACTTTGGCGAGCTGCACTTTGGTTTATTGTCTGTGTAGTTGATGACTATCAGTAGCACAATGGGTGCATAAAGGTTCTTTTGCTAGGCTGATGGTTGCTAATCTATAAAAGGTTGGCAACTATACAATAAGTATTTGTTTAAATATTTAAAAAGGCCGCTCCAATTTTCTAAAAACAGTCTTTGTTAAGGTTTTTGGTTGCTTACTCCACTATTATTTTTTGTGTGCGTTAGCGTGGAGCGGCGTGATACCATAGAGATTTAAAAACGGGTTTTGAATTTTCAACTTCTTCTCTACTAGCAATACGTGTTGCATGTATTCAGTATATAGTAGGCTGCAACCAGCATCTAATGCTGCCGATACTATGATGGTATCAAAAATTTGCAGATTATACTTTTTAATTAAACTAAATGCCTTTTTGTAAGGTAACTCGGCTTGTATTTACCAAATGACAACTATCAAGTATTTCTCCAATTATTATTTCAACCCGGATTTTGCAGTTGAAATCTATTGCAAGCCCCAAATACTTCAAACACAAGCATTTGCTTGATTTTTTGGCCTTGCCATAGAACACTATGTTTTCGACCAAAAATTCAGCTCAAATACTTGTCTTTATTGCATTTGAACCTTTCATAACGAAGTCAACTGCAAAATCCGGGTTAAAATAGTTTCAGTTTTGCCAATTTTCGGTTTTTTTCCTATTTGCGATTTTTTGAAAAATCGTCCCCTCGCCTCTAAATCATTGATTATGAACAATAACGGCAAATTTTTAATGCTTATTTTGTGCTTATTTTCTGCGTATTTTTTGAGTGATTTATGCTTATTTTGTGCGTGATTTATGCGTAATTCACAGCCATAAATACGAGACCAAATTTTATGACTACAACTATCTTAATATTAGTAAAAAAAGAACTATATTTAGGATGCCAAGACACTAGTTTTGTGAGTAGTTTGTATCAAGTGTATTTCAAAACAAAGATAAGGTTTTTATAGATTGAGGGGTATCAGGACAAGGCGAAAAAGTTTTATGCTCCCCTTCCTGCCCTCCCCAAACTATTTCAACACATCTAACAACTAACTTCGCCGCCAATTGTAATATCTATATGCAGTCTGTAATAAAGGTCTCACAGCTTACCAAGCAATTCAAAAACCTCACTGCCGTTAGCGATTTGTCTTTTTCGGTAAACCAAGGCGATGTATATGGCTTCCTTGGGCAGAACGGAGCGGGCAAAAGCACCACCATCCGTATGCTGCTCACGCTGATAGCACCCACCAGCGGCGAGATAGAGCTATTTGGCATGAACATTAAAACCCACCGCTCCGAGATACTAAGGCAGGTAGGGGCAGTGGTAGAAAAGCCCGATGTTTACAAATACCTGTCAGCCTATGAGAATGTATCGCTATTTGCCAAGCTAAGCGGCATAAAAGCAACCGAGAAACTAGTCATGGATCAGTTAGAAATGGTGGGGCTTGCAAGCAGGGCTAAGGACACAGTAAAAACATTCTCCCAAGGCATGAAGCAACGGCTAGGCATTGCCATAGCTTTGGTACATAACCCCCAGTTAATAGTGCTAGACGAACCCACCAATGGCCTTGACCCACAAGGCATTGCTGATATACGCAACCTGATTTTGCATTTAAGCAAAGAAATGGGCAAGACAATTGTAGTGTCTTCGCACTTATTGAGTGAAATTGAACAAGTGGCTAGCCGCTTGCTCATCATTGACAAAGGCAAAAAACTGGTGGAAGGCAATGCTCATGAACTATTTGACCCAGCACAGACCATCGTGGAAATAGAAACGGTAAACAATGCCTTTGCCCTGGCACAATTGCAGCAAAGCAGTTGGCAAAGCTGCCTGCAACCACAAAGAGGCAGTAATCTGCTATTGAAATTGCATAAAGAAGACCTGCCAGCATTCCACAAAAGCCTTGTAGAAATGGGGGTGGGGGTAATTTCGTTCCAGCCGAGGCATAGTTTAGAAGATTATTTTTTACAAATCACTAGCAACAACCAGCATGTACCAGCTTTTACAAATTGAGTTATATAAAATATTCCGCCGGCCAAGGACATATATTGCCTTTGCCGCCATCTCGGCATTGATTGGCATTATCCAACTGGGGCTAAAGATGAATGGCGAAGAATACATAGGTTTTATGATGGCCAATGTAGGCCAGAGTTTTACTTTTGACGGCAAACTGCTGAATGGGTATTTGGTGTGCTATATTCTGCTGCAACTGCTATTGGTGCATGTGCCGTTGCTGATAGCCCTAGTAGCCGCCGACATGATTAGCGGCGAGGCCAATATGGGTACACTTCGATTGATGCTTACCAAACCCATTAGTCGCACGCAGTTTTTGCTGGCCAAGTTCACGGCATCGGCTATTTATACGTTCATGCTGTTGGTTTGGATAGCTTTGCTGGCTTTGTTTTTCAGTATGTTTTTGTTTGGAACTGACGATATGGTGATACAAAAAACCAATTATTTAGTGCAGTTGCCCGTGGGTGATGTTTTCTGGCGCTATGTAGGTGCGTTTGGGTTTGCATTACTATCTATGCTTACGGTAACTGCGTTGGGCTTTTTTCTATCGCTATTTGCTGAAAACTCCATTGGACCTATTGTAGCTACCATGAGCGTGATTATCTTTTTTACCATATTGAGCACCATGAGCATCCCATTGTTCCAAAAAATACAGCCATTCCTTTTTACCACCCATATGGTAAACTGGAAGGAGTTTTTTGACCCGCAGGTAAATTCGGAGAACACTGTGCTTGTTGGCACTGTGCAGCGGCCGGGGCGTATCATTACATCTACACTGATGCTTGCAGGGCATATTGTGGGGTTTGTGGTGGCAACAATAGTGATATTTAAAAAGAAAGATATTCTTACTTAATTATGAGTTATGAATTATAAATTATGCGTGTTTTGCAATAATTTTTTAATTCATAACCCATCATTGAAAATTCATAATTCTTAATCAATAGTTATAATGAAGGTTCTTGCAATTTTAATAGCTTTTCTAGGTGTTCATTCTTCAGTTTTCAGCCAGGACATGATGCCATTGGTAAACAAAGTAAAAGCCAAGCTGGATAAAGTGAATGACTATGTAGCCGAGGGCAACATGAAAACCGACGTGGCGTTTATAAAAGCACCTGTTGGCAAAGTGAAAGTGTATTTTAAAAAGCCAAACCGTTTTAAGCTAAAGCGAGACGGGGGCATATCTATCCTGCCAAAAGGTGGGGTAACGGTAAACATGAGTACGCTGATAGCTGGCAATGAATTTGTTGCCCTAGCCGTGGGCGATAATGTAGTGAATGGCACTAAGGTAAAAGTAGTGAAATTAGTACCTACCAGCGATAACAGCGATGTAGTTCTTTCTACTTTGTATATAGACGAAGCAAACTTGCTGATACTAAAAGCGGCCACCACAACCAAGGAAAATGGCTCTTTCGAAATAGAAATGACCTATGGCAAATACATGGCTTATGCGTTACCCGATAAGCTTAATTTTAGCTTCAATACCAAAGACTATAAAATGCCCAAGGGCATAGCTCTAGAATTTGACGATGAGGAAAAACAAACCGAGGCAGAAAAAATAAAACGCCGCAAAGGCAGGGTACAGATTAATTATACCAAATACACCATCAATGAAGGGGTAGCGGATAGTGTTTTTAAATAATTGTTGCCTAAACTTGGATTTCTAGGATTGAAAGATTATTGGATTTTATCTGGTTGAAATGGATGTGCATATAATTTTTTCTTCCTCCGACAAACCGCATAAGATTGGAAAAAATTATGCAGCTAAATGGATTATTAGATTTCCTGAAGTTTAAATTAATCCTAAAATACACTAATCCTAAAAATCCAAATTCAGACTATCCTTTTTACCTTAAAAACTCAACACTTCACCGAGGCTTTTTTGGTAAAATAATACCAACTTTGCATTTGTATTTGTTTACCCAAACTAAATACCATTTTTAACATCTTAACCAAAGAAAGGCTACCATGAAAAAAGGAAAACAACCACTCGAATTGTATGGACTATTATTTATTGCCATTGCATTGCTGCTGCCTTCCTGTAGGTTTCAAAGGGCTAGGCGCTATGTTAATGCCAGCCAAGCAGCCAACATTGTATACTTAACAAAAAAAGGCGATGCTAAAATTACTGGCTATTACTCCGGCGATGGTAGCAAGAAAAATGATGGGTGTAATATACAGGGTGCCTTTGCGCTTACTAACCATGTTGCCATAATGGGTTCATTTACGTTTAAAAGAGAAAGTAATTACTACCATTACGACACAGTGCTTTTTCATAGGAATGACTCGGCTTCAATTGTACAAACAAACTTATTCGACAGTTCCTTGCTTAAATACCATAGGAAAACATTTGAGGCAGGTATTGGGTATTTCACCCAACTAAACCGCCTCCGTGCAAGAGGAAAGATTATGTTCAATGCCTATGTAGGAGTGGCACTCGGCAATTCCACCTTAGACGATAGTGGGCTCGACTCCAACAGCAAGCCCTATAGCAGGTATTATAATTTTAACAACACCAAGTGGTTTGCGCAATTTGGCTTCAATTTTATGCCATCGCCCTATTTCTATGCATCGGTTGGTGGAAAATTGTCTTTGTTTCATTTTGGTACGCCTTCAACTTCTTACACGGCTGCAGAGATGAATTATTTTTATCTTGATAAAGTCAAAAAGCAAAACTTTTTTTTATGGGAGCCTTACGCAAATTTGCAGTTTGGTTTGCCGGGCTGCCCTTGGCTAAAAGTAGATGCCCAACTATCGCTCACGCCCAATTTTGGTAACGATTATCCAAAAGTACACACATTCAATGGCTCCATTGGCCTTACAATGGAAGTACCAAACGCTTTTCCTAAACATAAATAGGATATGTTGCCACAAAGGCTAAAAGCTGTACTAAGAAGAAAAGAAAGACAATCCTCTACCTTTTTCCATTAATTCTTCATTGCTATCCTTCTTTTCTTCTTTCCTTAAAAAACTTCGTGCTTCTTTGTGCCTTTGAGTCTTCGTGGCTATACTTCTTCGTGGCAACCTATCCCACTTTTTTCAATTACCTTTGCCGCATGTCAACGTTACGCAACATCCGCCACCTTCCGCTAAAAGAACTAGAAACCTATTTCGCTTCCATAGGCGAGCAAAAATTCCGTGTGAAACAAGTGCACGAATGGTTGTGGCAAAAACATGCCCATAGTTTTGACGACATGAGCAATATCAGCAAGGGCTTGCGGGCAAAGCTGGCATCAGAATTTACGCTTCCTGCCTTGTGCGTGGATGCTGCCCAATATAGCGAGGACGGCACTGTAAAAAGCCGCTTCAAAACCTTCGATGGACATTTTGTAGAAGGCGTATTGATACCTACCGAAGAAAGGAAAACAGCTTGTGTATCTTCCCAAATAGGTTGTAGTCTTAGCTGTAAGTTCTGTGCTACTGGATATATGGAACGCAAACGAAACCTCACTTTTGATGAGATTTACGACCAAGTTGTACTCATCAACCAGCAAAGCGAAGCCAAGTTCCAGCAAAAACTTTCCAATATCGTGTTCATGGGCATGGGTGAGCCCTTGCTGAATTACAACAATGTACTTGCCGCAATAGAAAGGATTACTGCCGAGGATGGCCTTTTTATGAGCCCTAAGCGTATCACTGTTTCTACTGCTGGCGTAGCCAAGCAAATAAAACATTTGGGTGATGATAAAGTACGCTTTAAACTGGCGGTTTCTTTACATGCCCCTACAGATAAAAAAAGGAACGAAATAATGCCTATCAACGAAAGCAATAATATTGCTGTGTTGATAGAAGCCCTTAATTACTTCTACAAGCAAACGGGCAACGAGATAACCTTTGAATATATCTTGTTCAAAGGCTTTAACGATAGCCCTAAAGATGCTGAGGACTTGATAAAAATATGCCGGCAAGTGCCTGCTGACCTTGTAAACATCATTGAATACAACACCATTGATGCCTTTAAATTCTACAAGCCAGATGAAAGGGTAGTAGATGAGTTTATGACTATACTGGACAAAAACCGGGTAAATGCCCGATTGCGCAAGAGCAGGGGTAAAGATATTGATGCGGCTTGTGGGCAATTGGCGAATAAGTAGTGGAGTTGTAGATAAAAACTTGTTTTCATTTTTTCCTTAGTTTTAAACTCAGATTTTGCAGTTGAAATCTATTGCAAGCCCCAACTACTTCAAACACAAGCATTTGCTTGATTTTTGGCCTTGCCATAGTTCACTATGTTTTAGACCAAAAATTCGGCTCAAATACTTGTCTTTATTGCATTTGAGCCTTTGATAACGAAGTCAAATGCAAAATCCGGGTTTAAGGTAGCTATTCAGAACCAAGGGGGCTTTTTCAGACAGTTTTCAGATGCTCCATGGGGTTTTAACCCCGTGCAAACAATGGGTTGAAACCCATAGGAAAGTGAACAAAGACGTGCAAGCCTATTCTGAACAGCCTACCTGACAGACCTGAATGGGGAAAGTTATTTCGGAAATGTTACTTACTGTTTTTAAGGCAAAAAAACAGCAATGCTTGCCCCTATTTCTATTTTGGGCTTACTCCCATTTGCCCGTTGGCCTCTTTTATATAATAAATACTATCTACTACATACACTGTGTTGCCACGCCATGGCAGCACGCCAAAATAGCGCTGGTAATGCAACTCCACATCTTTGCCCGCATTTTCTATTAATTGGTTGGCTATCTTTTCATTTGCCACGCTAAACTCAAATTCATTGCTTTGCACGTTGGCCTTGAAGCCGCTTTGTATCAATATGCCTTCGTAGGTTTTAAATACATACCCTTTTCGTTGGAAAGTATTCAACTGGCCCGCTTTTGCGCCTTCGGCAAAAACAAAGTAAAACCTTGCATAAAAAGCAATGGCTCCTGCCACTATAATTACAGCAAGTATTGTCCAAAGTATTTTTTTTCCTGTCATAATTTTTTCTTTGTTAATACAAAGTAATGCTTTTAAAATAACTTTCCCCTTTCCTACGAAGCGGCACGCCTTCCAGTTAGCCCAATAAAATGAACCTAAGTGGGGGAAGTTATTTTTACAACATCATTAATCAATAGCAGGCTGCATGTGGGTTGCAATTCCAATCCTGTTCCATGCATTGATTGTTATAATAGCCATAATAATTTCTGCCACCCTTGTTTCCCCGAATAAACGGATAGCATCGAGGTAAGTTTCATTTGAAACCCCACTTTTGCTAATCAGGGTTACTTCTTCGGTTAAGGCAAGGATGCTCCGTTCTTCCTCTTTAAAAAAGTTGGTTTCGCGCCAAGCACTAAGCAAATAAATACGCTGTTCAGTTTCGCCATATTTACGTGCATCCTTGGTATGCAGGTTAATACAATAAGCACAGCCATTTATTTGCGAAGCCCTTATTTTAATAAGCTCTTTCTGGATATTGGTCAATTGGGTGGTTTGCAGGTATTTGTCTAGGTTCACCAGTGCTTTAATTGCTTCAGGCGCTACTTGGGGGATGCTGATTCTCTTTTCCATAATTGTATTTTTTTATTGAACAGCAAACCTATGGCACTCATTTTAGGGAAATCTTAAACTGGTTTAGGAAATAGTGACTGGCTTTGTTTTTTGCGCATTTCACTCAGGTATTCAGGTGTAAAATTGAGGTAAGAAGCTAGCATATATTGAGGGATACGCTGTACAAACTCCGGGAAATGGGAAATAAAATGCTGGTAGCCTTCTTCCTTGGAAAAACCATACAAATATTTTATCCGGAGTTGGGATGCTGCTAGTGCTTTTTGCAGCACCACCCTGAAATAGCGTTCCAGTTGTGGCAATTCCCTTAATAGGTTTTCCTGTGCCAAGTAGTCCAAAGCCACAACTTCTGTATTTTCTACCGCCTGAATATAAAAAGGTGAAGGCTTTTGGTTGCCAAAGCTCATATAGTCTGCTACCCACCAGTTTTCTATGGCAAACTGGGTTATTTGCTCCACGCCTTTTTCATTTATAAAAAACAACCGTAAACACCCTTCCTGTACAAAAAAAGCTGATTTGCAAACCTGGCCTTCTTTTAGTAAAAACCCTTTCTTTTTTACTGTTATTGGTTTTAGGCAAGAGGCAATTGTATCCACATCGCTTTCGCTAATATCGGCAAACCGCTTCATGTGCTGTATAATTGGGTTGTGCATCTTGAATGTTTAATGCGCTAATTCAAATCCACTAATTTATAAAACAGCCAAGAGCCGTTAGAGATATTTCCTATTTCTTTTACTTCTTCTTATCCCAAAACGCTTTGTGCTTCTTTGTTTTTTCGTGCCTTCGTGGCAAAAAACACTACAAGCCGTAATTATCTACAAGGTATATCAATGCAGCCATGTTAACCGCTCCTAGCAATAATTCCCGCCTGTTTACATTTTCAAAAACATCGCTGCGGGCATGGTGCACATCAAAATAACGCTGGCTATCTGGGATAAGCTCGGCTACTGGGGTTTTAAAAGCGGCTTTTAAAGCCTCGGTATCTTCCCCACCGCCGCCAACGGTAAAGGAACTCCCGCCATAAGGTTCAAAAAGTGTTTTCCAAGCATTTAGCTTGCCCCATGCCTGTGCTGGCACGCCAAAGCTAAAACCCCTAGGTGTAAAGCCGCCCGCATCGCTTTCCAAGGCAAAAATGTGCTGCTCGTTTTTTTCCTTGGCTGCTTCGGCGTATTTTTCTGCCCCCTTGCTGCCATTTTCCTCATTGGCAAACAATACAAAACGGATGGTATGCTTGGGGTGATAACCAACAGCTTTAAGCACCCGCAGCACTTCCATGGTATGCACCACGCCTGCCCCATCGTCGTGTGCGCCCTCGTTCACATCCCAACTATCTAAATGCCCACCAACCGTTATTATTTCATTTGGCAAGTCCATGCCCGTAATCTCGGCAATTACGTTGTAAGCCGTAGTATCTGGCAGAAAATGGCCATGCGTAACCATTTTGATGGTTACAGTTGATGCAGCACATTGCTGCCATAACCTATCTGCATCTTGCAAGCCTATGGCCGCTGCTGGTATCTTGGGGAACGAGTCGTTGTATTCTTGCGCGCCCGTGTGTGGGTTATTGTCGGTAGACTCGCTCATGGAGCGTACAATCATGCCTACTGCACCATATTTGGCGGCACGGCTTGCGCCTGTCCATCGGTATTTCCCTGCATCAGCATAGGAAAGAAACGTGGCTATATTGGTAGGGTTGAAGGGGTAATTATAAAAAACAATTTTGCCCTTTACTTTGTCTTTTAGCTGCTCCAATTGGGCAAAGTCTTTCACGGCCAACACTTCTGCCGTTACGCCCTTAGATCCACTGCCTATTGTATTGCCCAAAGCCAGTGCATCCAGCGTAGTTGGTGAGGGTTTGCCATTGATGGCCGTTATGGCCACTTTGTCGTTTTGCCCACGCACCCAGTGCGGCACTTTGCATTCCTGCAGGTACACTTTGTCTGCCCCAATGCTGTCCATGGCTTTTTTGCCCCATGCAATTGCTTTTGCAAACTGTGGAGAACCGGCAAGCCTGCCGCCAACGCTTTTGGTCAATTGGCGCAGCCATTCGTAAGCCTTGCCATTGCGCATGGTTTCGTCGCTTATGTGCTTGATGAGAATGGAATCAGTATTGGTTTGTGCCATGGCCAGCATCGGCAAAAAGGCTATTAGAGGTAACATTTTTTTCATGGGATAAAGATAAAAGTAAAAAGCAATTGAATGTTTTTTTTGCCCCATAGGCAAGGATTTTAGCCACTAAGGCTAAAAGTAGCACGAAAGGAAGAAATGAAAGAACCAGTGTTTTTTTTTGTTGATAAGCAATAGCATAGGGCTACGAGGCTACAAGCCGAGAGAGGGGGTAATTACGGTGTTTCAAACATAAAAATAGGGGCGCAAAATTTTGCGTCCCTATTTTTGATACATTCTTTAAAAACTATTTGCTTAAAATATTAAAATCAACAATAAGATAATAATGATAATTGCCCCTACGGAAAGATAGATACCGCCGCTCATTACTTTCAAGCGGTGCTTAATCGTTTTTACTTCCACGCGCAAACCTTTCTTCTCAGACGAGTTAAGGTTCGTCCTGTCCATTGTGTATATTTCATTTAGCCTGTTGGTCAAGGTTTTTGCTTCCAATGAGTCATCATATGCGGATGACGTCGGAGGCATGTTGGTAATGTTTGCGGCTTTTGTTTGGAAAGGGTGCATTAAAAATGACACACACAATACCATTGCGAGTAGAATGTTTTTTTTCATGTTGTTTTTTTTTATTTTTTGCGTTTTGAAAAAATTATCAATCAATGATTTTTGATTGCAATAACAATTTCGTTAACATAATGCCAATATTAGTGCCAAGTAAAATTTGGTTACGTTGTACATCAAAACACCACAGCTTGAAGCAGTTCTTCGGGATAAAACAATAATAATGTATAAAATTTTACCCATATTTAGATGGTTGACAAGCTAATATACAGGTTAGGCCTAATTAGTTGGGAGCAATTTATAACGCATTAGTCAAGAACATTGAGAGAAATCTATAGGATTTTAGTTTGTATTTTTTTGTATTATTTAAATACCAGTATTGCCTGTCATCCAATAACTTTTTCAAATTCTTTTTTCTTTGTGCCACTTTGTATTTTGTGCCTTCGTGGCTATTCTTTTTTTCTTTTAGTTCCTAAACTTGCCACCGCCTTGTTTGCCCGGGTTGTTGCCGTTGCCATCACCCATTATGTTTTTAAAAGCTGCATCTAGTTGCTTCTGCTGGCCTGCAAACTTGCGCAGGTTGTAGGTAAAGGTTACCATGAAAAACCTTTGTAGTACATTGTTTTGCACGTCTTGTATATAATTGTTCGTAGTATTCCTGCTTACGCTTACGTTTTGGTTCAGCAGGTCAAATACGCTGAATTTTATTTCACCCTGTTTATTACTAAATAGTTGCTTGGCTAAGCTTGCATTCCATAGCGGTAAGCTGGCATTGTAGCCCTGTGCAAGACCACTATTAAAAGTGTAGTCAAACGTGCTGCCCAGTACCCAGCCACCATTGAAAGTATAAGTAGGCTCGACAGAAAAAGATTCCACATAATAGTTTTTGTTGTTTTCCGACTTGATGGAATAGCGGGCTAAATTATATGTATAGCCTGTGTTTAGGTTTAAATCCAGCTTTTCATCCAGGTTCATCGTCCAGTTGATGGCTTCGCCTACAGAAGAATTGTTTGTATAGTTGATGGCATTGTTTATCAGGCTCACGTCCCTGCTTAGCCCGCCATTGGTAATAAAATTCAAGTTGCTTTTGGGCTTGTTCACCTGAAAACCATAGTTGAAATTGCCACGGATATAAAATGTGCCATTTTGGTTTTGGCAAGTGGTGGTTTGGTAGCCATTCGCCAATTGGGTAGTGCTGTTTACTACTTTGTTGGTAGTGATGCCTGCATTTAAAAACCCGGAAATATTTCGGAAGGTAATTTGGTTTACGGAAGTATATAAAAACCGGAAATTATGAGAGAACTCTTGCCCTAAATTGGGGTTGCCCGTTACAATGTTTGCTTGGTTGCCATTATTAGGAACTGGCTGCAACTGTGCAATGCTTGGCTGGTTGCTACGGCCACTATAATTAATGCGTAGTACCTGTTTCCTGCTAAAATTGTAGGTATAGCTGGCAGTTGGGTATATATTGGTAAAATTCCTATTGAAATGGCTGTCTTTACTAGGGTTATCGCTTTTCAGGTTGGTGTACTGTACGCCGTTGCCAATACTAAAATTGGCTTTTTCGGTTTTAATGCGGTAGGCTATGCTGACCCTGTTTGAACTGCTGTAGTTCTCAAAATAATTGGTAAGGCTATCTACCAAAAAGTTGTAGCTTTTTGCAACACTATCATATGAATATGTTTTTCTGTCAGACGTGTTGGTGTTGCTGTTGTACCCATAGCTTAGTTCCACCACATGGTTTAACATAATTGGGAAGGTGTAGGAAAAATTGCCGTTGAAACTATGGCTATTGCCAATATTCCCATTTGTTTGGTTGGCCAGTTTTACGGAATCTAAAGGCACATAATAGTGCGTCAAAGCATAGTTTGTGCCGCTATTGTTGCTGTTATTCAGGCTTTCGGTTAGGCTGATAGAAAAAGTATTACCCGGCTTTTTAAATCGGTGCCTAAAAGTGCCATTGATGCTACCACTAACACTAGTGCCGTTGCTGCTGGTGCGCTGGTTAAGGTCGTTTTGGTTGATGGCATTTTCATTGTACACAACGCTTTTAGAAGTATTGGCTATAGTTTGGTTAGTGCCATTGCTGTTTTGAAACGAAATATCTGGCCGTACAATCAACGTATTCATCGTATCGAACTTTTGTTCCAGGTTCAGGTTGATACGGTGGTTCAGCGTTGTCCTATTGTTGCTGGTGGCAGAATTGGTAAAGTTAGAAGTGTCGTTATTAGGTATAAACTTTTCCGTAAAACTCCTCGAATCCCTATTGGTAGATAGGTTATTGAAAAAATAACTGCCCGAAAAATCTGCTTTTTTTGCCCATAAGTCTGTAAAGTTCAGCCCTAGTGCTTCGGTAGTGGTAATACCCGCCCTGCTGCGGCCACTGCCGCCGCCATCTTGCGCCGTGAAGCCTTGTACGTTAATGTCGTTTGCTTGTGCCAGTACCGTTATTTTTTGGTCATTCTTAAACCTGCTGAAATTGGCATTTTCCTCATACCGCCCTTGGTCGCCCGCCGCTGCTATTGCCCTGCCAAAATAACCTTTTTTCCTGTTCTTCTTGGTGGTGATGTTGATGGTTTTAATACGGGTACCATCGTCAAAGCCACTAAAAGCACTCTGGTCGCTCATGGCATCGTATACTTGTATTTTGTCTATAATATCAGGAGGTAGGTTTTTGGTGGCCATTTTAGGGTCGTTGCCAAAAAAGCGTTTGCCATCCACAAAAATGCGCTGCACTTGCTCTCCCTGGGCGTTGATATTGCCATCCTTGTCCACCAATACCCCTGGCAATTTTTTCAATAAATCTTCCACTACTGCATTGGGCTTTGTTTTAAAGCTGCCAGCATTGTATTCCACAGTGTCGTTTTTAATGGTAATGGGGTTGTTCTGAAATACGATTACTTCCGTGAGCATGTTGGATTGTACAGCTAGGTAAATTTTGCCCATGTCTAGTGTTGGTTTCTGTTTGCTAAGCGTAATCTTTTTGGTCAATGGCTGGTAGCCTTGGAAATTGATTTGCACCATGTAGCTGCCCAACGAAATATTGTTTATTTCAAATACGCCCCCTTCCTTGCTTAGCCCAAACACCTCCAAAGTAGAATCAGTAGCATCCAGAACAGTAATGGATGCGTCTTTCAAGGATTGTTTGCCAACGCTATCTATTAACTTTCCTGTGATAGAACCGGTAATGATAGTTTGGGCATGAATGGTATTGGCTAATAAAAGTATAGTAAGCAGAAGATACAATTTAGTCATAAAGCAGCCTAGAAAAGATTAATAATTAGCCATGGGCTATTCCCCCATTCAGCATCACCAAGACTTGTTTTTTGCCGTGAGGTTTAAAAATATACCACTGATTAAATGATTTGCATGATTTGTTACTACTCAAGAGCATGTTTGGTTAATCTGCCACGAAGGCACGAAGACACAAAGAAGCACAAAGTTTTAAACCAATAAAAAGAAAAGAAAAAAGAACAAACATTATGCAATTAATACATTTTACCCTTCTTTTTCTTAGTGCTACTTCGATTCTTAGAGTGATTGTGGCAATATAGCAAGCATTAATGCCTAATCAAACAAATCAGAAGATAAGTACCTATCTCCCCTGTCGCAGATGATGCACACAATTAGGCCGCTGGTTAATGTTTTGCTTAATTCCACGGCTGCATGAACAGCACCGCCACTGCTCATGCCACTAAAAATGCCTTCTTCCTTGGCAAGGCGTTTTGCCATTATGCGGGCGTCTGTTTCGCTTAATTCTATTGTTTGGTCAACCCTTGCCCGGTCGAATATTTTGGGCAGGTATGCTTCTGGCCATTTGCGTATGCCGGGTATGCGGGAGCCGTCAGATGGCTGGCAGCCTAATATCTGCACTTCTTCGTTTTGCTCTTTTAAATAGGCTGAAACCCCCATGATGGTACCTGTAGTACCCATGGAAGAAACAAAATGGGTGATTTTGCCCGCTGTGTCCCTCCATATTTCGGGCCCAGTTGTCTTGTAGTGCATTGCAGGGTTGTCTGGGTTGGCAAACTGGTTCAGCATTACATAGCCGCCTTGCCCCACTTTTGCATTGGCATAATCTATTGCCCCTTCCATCGATTGCTCTTTTGGTGTCAATACTACTTTGGCACCAAATGCCTGCATGGTTAGCACACGCTCACGTGTGGCGTCCTCTGGCATTACCAATTCTATTTCCACGCCAAACAAGCTGGCAATCATGGCTAAAGCAATACCAGTATTGCCGCTAGTGGCTTCAATTAGTTTAATGCCTTTTTTTATCTCGCCACGGTCTATTGCACCTTTTATCATACCCAATGCGGCACGATCTTTCACGCTGCCGCCGGGGTTATTGCCTTCTAGTTTGGCAAATATTTGCACGTTTTTATTTACCGTTACATGCTTTAGTTCTACCATTGGCGTGTTGCCAACCAAGTCTAAAATTCCCGACATAAAGTAGTTGCTTATCAATTTTATAATAGAACAGCCCAGTTGCAAAACTGTTTGATATTGCTGTATGAATAAGCGAAGATATTGGTTCGTATTTACTACTATGGTAAAATAGTGGGGTAGCTAAATATACAGTGTATTATTTTTAAGTTTTTGGTTATATGTTAAGTAGCTGGATATTTAGTAAAACAAGAAAAATAGCTATTTCCTTATAAACAAACTGCCTATTATCAGCAATACCAAGATTACCCAAAAAAAAAACATCCATTTAATAAGGTTTTTTTAATTGGGCTATTTCTAGTTCTGTTTTCCAATTAATCCTTAGTATATCAACTCCCTTAAACAGCCGCAAGCACTGTTTGCAAAAACTGCCGCTCCTCTACCAAAAAGCCATTGCCCCTTGTGCAAAAATGTACTTTCAGGTTCTCTAGGCTAATGGGGTTGCCCTCGGGTATGTCTGCTATATTGGTAAAATTAATATTATGCCCATCTACTATTATCACTAACCCGCTGCCTATGGCTTCCATGCGGTTGCCTTCTGTTACTATCATGCCCGTATCTTCCCCTAAGCCAATGCCAATACAAGATGGGTTGGCTGCCACTGCTTGGGCCAAGCGTGCAAACCGGCTACGCTTTTCAAAATGGCTATCGAAAATAACCGTTTTCATAAAGCTAAGCCCAGTGGTTAGTTTCACTTCACCTTTTAGGTGTGCCCTGCTTGCATCCCCATCATATATCATGGTGTTGCTCATAGCCATTGCGCCCGCACTAGTGCCAGCAATTACAAAAACTTCGTTTTGATAACGGTTGGAAATGGTTTTTAAAAAAGCTGTGCCGCCAAATACAGTAGTCAGGCGGTACTGGTTGCCGCCGCTAAACATCACCCCATCACATGCGGCAATTCTCTGCAGGTAGTCTTCCCTTCCTGCATCTTCCCTGTTCCGGATGTGCATTAAGCCCACATTGGTACAGCCAATTTTACCAAAAGCATCTAGATAGTTTTCACCCACCTCATACGGGATGGTAGATGCCGTAGTTACAATTTCTATGCGTGCATTGATGCCCCCTGTTTCTTCCACAATGCGGCGCAAGATACCTAGCTCTAAAAAGTTGAGGGTATAACGGGCAATTTCACCTTTTTCCAAATCGGTGCCTTTGTCTTCTGCACCGCCAATAGCTATTAATTTACCTTTAGGTGTACTCATGCCGTGTATTGCTGGTTCATTTAATATGAACAAAAATAAGCGAATGGAAGTTATGAATGCGGGAGGCATTGAATATTAGTAAAAACATAAAAAATCGTGGATAATGTGCCATAGGCACGACATACCGCTTCATAATCCTGTATACTTAGGCCTTGGAGCAATACAAAAATTTCTTTTCTTTCTTTTTTTCTTAGTGCTACTTAGAGCCTTCGTGTCTTTGTGGCAATATAAGTGCGAGTAGTGACAGCCTTGCCTATCAAAAAGCAATACCGCCTTTAACATATTATTTGCAGTGGCTTTTTAAGACTATTGTAACATTTGTATCTTTCACCCGTACTAATGACATTAAAACAATTACATGAAGAAACAATTTTACTTATTTACCCTATTATTTTCCCTATTTGCATTTAAAAGTTTTTCCCAAAACAAAAATAGCATCACTGGTTTTGTTCAAGACAATGGCGGCAAGCCGTTGGCGGCTGTAACTATTTCTTTATTAAAAGCAAAAGATAGCAGCCTTATAAAAGCAGGCATTTCTGATAAAGACGGCAGTTTTGAACTATCCACCAACAGGGAAGGCAGTTTTTTGCTAAGTTATACCATAGTTGGTTTTGAAAAGAAGTTTTCGCCTGTTTTTGAACTTGGCAACGGTAAAACAACCTATGCCGCCCCAAAAATTTCATTGGCAATAGCACAAGGCAAATTGCAAGAAGTAACCGTAAGTGCCGCTCGCAAGCCTTTGATAGAAGTTAAAGCCGACAAGATGGTGTTTAATGTAGAAAACAGCATCAACGCTACTGGCAGCGATGCAATGGAGTTGCTGCAAAAAAGCCCCGGCGTGCAGGTAGATAATAACGACAACATAAGCATGAAAGGCAAAACAGGCGTTAGAGTTTATGTAGATGGAAAAATGCTGCAATTAGATTCTAAAGACCTTGCCGCCTACCTCAAAAGCATTAACAGCAACGATATAGAAGCCATAGAAATGATTAGCAACCCAAGTGCCAAGTACGATGCAAGTGGCAACGCGGGCATTATCAATATCCGCCTGAAAAAGAATAAAAAATATGGCACGAATGGCACTGCCACCCTTGGCTTTGTACAGGGCGTAACACCTAAAGGCAATGGATCGCTAAACCTAAACTACCGCGACAAAAAAATAAACCTGTTTAGCAATGTAAGCGGCAACATAGGGGACCACCAAAACACTATGAACCTGTATAGAACGCAAAAAGACAGCATATACGACCAGCACAGCACCAACGTGAATGATGGCAAAAGCATTAATGCCAAAGCTGGGGCAGATTTTTTCATCAACAGCAAAAACACTTTTGGGGTAATGGCACGCATTGGGTATGACGATAATGTGTGGACTAGCAACAGCCATACTGATATATGTACACATGTAAACAGTCCAGACAGTTTTGTAAAAACATTAGCGGCAACAAACCGGCTACCCAGCAAACGGACGAATGTAAACACAAACATCAACTACCGCTTTGCCGACACAAGCGGCACAGAGGTAAATGCCGATGCAGACTATGGCTTTTTTAGCGGCAGGGGCAATAGCTACCAGCCCAATACTTATATAGACAGGAAAAACATATTCACCAGATATATTTATGCAAACAACACGCCTACAGACATTGACATATACACGGCTAAAGTAGATGTGGAAATGAATAGGTGGAAAGGCAAGCTGGGCTTTGGTGCTAAGTTTTCTTATGTGAAAACAAAAAATACTTTTGATTTTTTTAATGTCGATCCCCTGACAAATGCCCAATCAAAAGCGTTGGACCGTAGCAATAATTTTACGTATAAAGAGAATGTAAACGCAGGCTATATAAACTATCAACGCCAGATAAATGCAAAATTCAGCATACAAACTGGCTTAAGGATAGAAAATACCAACAGTGTAGGAGATTTAACAAGGGCTGATGGTACAGTACAAACTGATGGATATGTGCCTCGTAATTATACGAACCTTTTTCCAAGCGCCGCTATTACATGGAATGTAAACAAGAAAAATACCCTGAATCTAACGTATAGTAGAAGGATAGATAGGCCTACCTATCAGGATTTGAACCCTTTCGAAAATAAGCTGGACGAATTAACGTACGAAAAAGGCAATGCTAAACTAAAGCCTCAGTACACTGATAATATTGAGCTTACGCATACGTTTATGGGTTTCCTAAACACAACGACAGGATATAGCCACGTAAGTGATTATGCCACACAAATAACTGACACTGTTGGCAACGCTACCTATGTAGAGCAACAAAACCTTGCCACCCAGCAAATAATCAGCTTTAGCATAGGTAGCCCATTGCCCATAAAAAAATGGTGGAATGGCTATGTAAACTTTTGGTACAACTACCAGATTTTTGATGGGCATATAAACGACAAGCCTGTACACCAAGAAATACCGATGTACGGTGCTTACTTGCAAAACACGTTTAAGCTAGGGCATGATTACACCGCTGAGATGAGCGGATGGTTTAATGGGCCTAGCATTTGGGGGGCAACATGGAGAACGAAACCACAAGGGGGCATTGATGTAGGGATACAGAAACAATTGCTTGATAAAAAAGCCTCTATTAAGCTAAGTGCCACAGACATACTGCACACGGCACCGTGGAAAGCGAACAGCAACTTTGGTGGCATGGTAATAAACGGCGGCGGCGCATGGGAAAGCACCACGGTACGCCTAAACTTTACCTACCGCTTTGGCAGCAACCAAATAAAAGCATCAAGGGAGCGGAAAACTGGCTTGGAAAGCGAGAGCCAACGCATAAAAGGAGGGGGCAACTAGCCATAAAGAGCATTTCCTGAAAAGCCTGATATATGTTTAACCCCTGTGCCATTATTGGTTACGGGGGTATTTTTTTTGTTATATAGATGCCTTAACAGGATTGCATTCTTTTTTCAGAAGGATAACTAATAATGGAAAAAACAGCCACTAGATTGCTATCAATTTGACAGAAAAACAAGTAACTTTGAATACTACAATAAAGACAATACAAACATGGAAATGCAAGTGATAAATATTGATTTAGAAATATTAGGCGGAACACCCGTTTTTTTAGGTACAAGAGTTCCAATAAAAAATTGGTTTGATTATTTGGAGACTTGGGACTCTTTTGAAACTTTTCTTGAAGATTTTGAGGGTGTTAGCAAAAGCCAAGTGATTAGTATTCTTGAAATGTCGCAGCAATTAATATCAACTTCAACCATAACAAGCAACTAAAAATATATTTTATGGGATTAGTTTATGCAGATATAACCCTAATTAATGGCGAAGATAAAATATTAGCTAAACGGCATATTATTGGGGAAGAAGAAGTAAAACAAATGACCGTGAATATGCTTGCAGATTCTGGGGCATACATGATGGCTATTAATGAAAATATACAAGAGCAGTTGCAGCTTCCTGTAATAGAAAAACGGAAAGCCCAAATGGCAAATGGAAGTATAGAGGAGTATGACTTAGTTGGGCCTATTGAAGTGAGGTTTAAAAACAGGCGTTGTGTGGTTGATGCTATGGTTTTGCCTGGCGACAATGAGCCTTTGCTAGGTGCGATACCGATGGAAGACATGGATATATTAATCCATCCTTTGCGGCAGGAATTAATCGTAAACCCAGAACACCCATATTTTGCCCAAATGAAAATGAAATAATTTCAAAAACATACTTATTTCTTTAAAACCAAAGGCTGCAACTCTAAAAGAGCAGCCTTTGGTGTGCTAAAAAATATGTAAATTAATTAAACGCTTCTTTTACCCGTTCAAAAAAGCTTTTGTTGTTTTTGTCGGGCCGTGGTTTAAAATTATTGCTTTTGCTTAGTTTTTCCAACAGGCTTTTTTCCTCGCTGTTCAGGTCTTGTGGCGTCCACACGTTAACATATACCAATTGGTCGCCCCTTGAATAGCCTTGCACCTCTGGGAAGCCTTTTCCTTTCAGGCGGAATATTTTGCCGCTTTGCGTGCCTGCTGGTATTTTTATTTTCGCCCTGCCGTCAATAGTTGGTACTTCTATATTGGTACCAAAAGCTGCATCCGGGAAAGATATATACAAATCGTAGGCTATGTTCAGCCCATCCCTGTGCAATTCTGCATGTTGTTCTTCCTCTATTTGTATAATCAAGTCGCCATTTGCCCCCCCCCTTTCACCTGCATTGCCCTTGCCGCTCATGCTTAGCTGCATACCTTCCTGCACACCCGCAGGTATGTCTATGCTGATGGTTTCTTCGCCATATACCCTTCCTTCGCCCCTGCAAGCCCCACATTTTGCAGTTATGGTTTGCCCTTCTCCATTACAGGTAGGGCATGCTGTTACTGTTTGCATTTGGCCTAGAAAAGTGTTGCTTACCCTTGTTACCTGACCGCTACCGTGGCATGTATGGCAGGTTTGCACGCTATTTTTATCTTTGGCCCCACTGCCGCTACAAGTAGTGCATACAACATTTTTTTTAACTTTTACGTTCTTGCTTACCCCATTAGCTATCTCCTCGAAAGTGAGTTTCATTTTTATACGGAGGTTGCTACCACGCTGGCCTCTAGGCCTGCCGCCACCGCCCCTGCTTCTGCCGCCACCACCAAAAATACTATCTCCAAAAATATCTCCAAACTGGCTGAAAATATCATCCATATTGGTAGCACCACGGCCGCCTCCACCCATTCCTGGGCCAAAAGCTTGATGGCCAAAACGATCGTACTTTGCTTTTTTATCTGCATCGCTTAATACCTCGTATGCTTCTGCGGCTTCTTTAAATTTATCTTCTGCCGCTTTGTCGCCGGGGTTCCTGTCTGGGTGGAACTGCATGGCTACTTTGCGGTAGGCTTTCTTTATCTCGTCTGCCGATGCGCTTTTCGATACGCCTAATATTTCGTAATAATCTCTTTTCATAATGCCTAAAAGCCTTTATGGCCACAGGTATTTTAATTTTAAAAAATCATCGGCTATACAATAGCGATGGATGTTGTTGTTTTTTGCCACAAAGACACGAAAGCACAAAGCTGCACAAAGAAAAAAAGTGAGCTAATTGCAACAAAAGACTAATGTTTAAAAAAAACTTTATAAAGAACTTATATTCCAAAAAACAGGTGGCGAAACCATTTTAATTAAAGCTTTTCTTATTAAAGGCTTTAAACTTTGATTCATGCCAATCATTTAATTATCGTTTTAAACCTAGCCACTCATTTACCTACCACCACTTTTGCAAAACGTACAATCTTATCGTTCAGGTAGTAGCCTTTCATTACCTCGTCTAATACCTTGCCTTGCATGGCTTGGGTAGGTGCTGGTATTTCAGTAATGGCTTCGTGCTTTTCCACATCAAAATCGGTATTGATGCTTTCCATTGCTTTTACGCCCTTGGCTTGCAAGGTGCTGCGTATTTTATTGAACACCAATTGGATGCCTTCCTTCTGCAAGGCAATGTCTGTGCTTGTGGCCAATTGCTTTTCAGCGCGGTCGCAATCGTCCAATACATCAAGCAGGCTTACTACTATATCTTTTCCTGCTGTCTGCATCAACTCTAAACGTTCTTTAGCAGTCCTCCTGCGGAAGTTGTCAAATTCTGCCATTAAACGCAGGTATTTATCTTTTTGCTCTGTTAGTTCGGCTTGCGCTTTTTCTAATTCGCTGTCTTGAGCCAAAGAGTCGTTTAAATTTGTGGAATTGGCTGCACTTTCGTCAGCATTACTATCCATGCTTATGTCAATAATGTCGTTTTGCTCCAATATTTCTTTTTCTTGCATAATTTTTTCGCTTGTTCGTATGAAACTGCAATTTTTCTGCCAATACTAAAAATGAGAAATTTTGGCAGTTCCATCATAATATCTTAGCTAAATAATGGTTTCAAAATAACGTTCCCCAAAATAATTAATACCTTTTTCATGGCTAAAGCCTGATAGATAGGGTGTTCAGAATAGGGAATAGGCCTTAGTAAAGTTTTAAGCGAAGATTTAACCACAAAGCGCACAAAGTTTTTCGCAAAGAAACACAAAGAATTTTAGCTTTTAGGTAAAACGTTTCACTTTAAGGGCACAAATAACGGTGCAGTTTGACTACTAACTATTAAATTTACCCATGCGTAAGTAGCTGCAAACTTTACTAAAATACCCCCTTATTTCTGAACAGCCTACCTGATAGATACACACTTGTGTCCCCAGCCCATGCCTTACAACTTACTACTTATGACTTTTTGTAGTAGCTTTACCGCTATCTTTTTTTGATTCATAAAATCAATATTGCTATGAGTTTTTTTGGGAAATTGTTTGGTAAAAAAGAAAAAGAAACGCTTGACGAAGGACTCAATAAAACCAAGGAAGGTTTTATGGCCAAGATAACCAAGGCAATTGCTGGCAAAAGCACTGTGGACGAAGATGTTTTGGACAACCTAGAGGAGGCATTGGTAAGTGCCGACGTGGGCATAGAAACCACCATAGAAATCATTAAACGCATAGAAGAAAGGGTACAGCAGGATAAATACCTAGGAACATCGGAGCTAAACAGCATATTACAGCAAGAAATAGAAGCTGTGCTTGTAGATGCAAGCGATAGTTGTTACAAAAACTTTGAAATACCAGCAGACACAAAGCCTTATGTAATTTTGGTAGTAGGCGTAAATGGCGTAGGCAAAACCACCACCATTGGCAAATTAGCCCACAATTATAAAAAAGCTGGCTACAATGTATTGCTGGGTGCAGCGGATACTTTCAGGGCAGCAGCAGTGGATCAGCTTACAATATGGAGCGAGCGGGTGGGCGTACCTATTGTAAAAAAACCGATGGGCAGCGACCCGAGTGCTGTTGCCTTCGATACCATGCAAACCGCCGTTGCCAAAGGCAGCGACGTGGTGATAATAGACACCGCAGGTCGCCTGCACAACAAAGCCCACCTAATGGATGAGCTATCTAAAATAAAAAGAGTGATTAAAAAAGTAATACCCAATGCACCGCACGAGGTAATGCTGGTTTTAGATGGCTCCACAGGGCAAAATGCGTTGGAACAAGCAAAACAATTTACGGCTACTACAGATGTTAACAGCCTCACCATTACCAAACTAGACGGAACAGCAAAAGGCGGCGTAGTACTAGCAATAGCCCATCAATTTAAAATACCCGTGAAATTTATTGGCGTAGGAGAAAAAATAGACGACCTGATTGTTTTTGACAAGCACGAGTTTGTAGATAGTTTGTTTAAGATTTAAGTCGTAAATCATAAGTGGTAAGTCATAAGTCATTAATCATCAATACCTCTTTCAAATTTACACACACTTACTTACGACTTATTACTTACATCGGCTCCAGATGGCAGGGCTTATTTTTCTTTGGGCCGCCACCTTCGGCTACTGTTTTACAAGCCAGGGGCAGCTTTTTGTAAACTGTTGGTTCGGCTTTGGTAGTATCTGCATCAAAACCTGCATTATTCATTGCCAGGCGTATATCATCCACAGATACCCTGTCTGGCAAATATTGCACCCTTATTTCCCCTCCCAAAAGGTTAAATACCCATTTCAACATCCCATTTTCCATGTTTACGTGGTTTTCCTTTATCAAGTAGCTTTCCAGCCTTTCCTTGCATTCCCAGCAACGCAGGTTGTCGGACTTTATGGTTACCCATTTTGGACCAGCGGCCATTACCTGCGCTTGAAGCTTTGAAAAAGCTAAGGCGGTGAATAAAATGACAAAAAATGCTTTTTTCATATTTTTCAATTCAACATTTAAAATTCAAAACAACTTAGCTTCCCCATTCAGCAGGGCTTTTGCTCCATTCTAATAGCAATGCTTCTGTTTCTTTTGTGATTGTTCCTTTTTCTACTCCTAGGCCTATTAAGGTACTGTAATCGCTCAAAGCAATAAAAGAAACCTCTGCTTTTGCAAAAGCTTCTTTTGCCACTTCAAAGCCATAATTAAAAATAGAAACCAGTGCTACTACTTCCAGCCCAGCGGCTTTTAGCACTTCCACTACTTGTAGGCTGCTTTTGCCTGTAGAAACCAAGTCTTCTATTACTACTATCTTCTGCCCAGCCATGTAATGGCCTTCTATCTGGTTGCCCAGCCCATGCTCCTTTGGCTTTGGCCGCACATATATATACGGCAGTTTTAGTTGGTCTGCCGCCATTACGCCCCAAGCTATGCCGGCCGTGGCCACGCCTGCAATAGCATCTGCATCCGGGTATTCGGAAAATATAACGTTGCACAATTCGCTTTTGATAAAATCCCTTACGAAGGGAAAAGAAAGCACTTTTCGGTTATCGCAATAGATAGGGCTTTTCCATCCGCTAGCCCATGTAAAAGGTTTTTCGGGGCTGAGTTTTACAGCGTTTACCTGCAATAATTTTTCGGCTATGGCTTTTTTATTTGTCATTTTACGAAAGTAAAGCCTATTTTGTGATTATATATTGATATTTTAAAAAATTGGAATCATTTTTGTTTAATTTTAAGAATATGAGTAAACCTATAATAATTGCAGCTGGTGGCCTCGTTTGGAACGAGCAAAATGAGCTTTTGATGATTTACAGGATGGACAAGTGGGACTTGCCAAAAGGCAAGTTGGACGAAGGTGAAACAATTGAGGAATGTGCCTTGAGGGAAGTACATGAAGAAACTGGCTTGCAGCAAGTAGTGCTTGGCGAGTTTATTGGCATAACACAGCACGAATATTACGACAAATACTTACATACAGATGCCATAAAAGAAAGCCACTGGTATTCTATGAAAACAGTTGGCGACCAGTCTTTTATACCACAAACAGAAGAAGATATTACCGATATAAAATGGGTGAAGCCATCTGCAATCCATAAGTTTTTGCAAAATAGCTACCAGAATATCGAGATTATCATCAAGCAATACTTTAGCAGGACATCTGAGTTGGAATTGGCAGGACTTTAGTTTAATTGATAATTAATAATTTACAATTGATAATTAAGTTATAATCCTTAATTGCAAACCCCTTTGTGATGCAGGTGCAAGCGTGCCGCTTGTGCCTTGCAGGCAATCTTTTAACTAATTACACACCATAGGCGTGGAGCAGCCCTCAATTATTTGGTACAATGTACAAGATCAGCTTTGTACTTATTTGGTCAACTTCAAAGCTGTGTCTAGCCTTTGTGCTGCGTTGTCCCAATTGATAATATTGAACAAAGCATCCACAAAATCAGTCCTTTTGTTTTTATATTTTAAGTAATAGGCATGTTCCCAAACATCAATAACCAACAAAGGGATTGCCCCCCATTGTGTTAGCTTTTCGTGGTTCTCGCATTGTAAAACAACTAAGCTATCTGTGTACGGTTGATAGGCAACTATTCCCCAGCCGTTTCCATCCACGTTTTTAGAAGTTTCTGCTATCAATCCTTTCAGTTTGTCGTAACTGCCAAAATTCTTTTCAATCCTTCTTTGTAGTTCACCTGTTGGGGAAGTTTTTTTATTGGTAAGGTTTGTCCAAAAGATAGAATGTAAAACGTGTGAGGAAAAGTGATAAGACAGTTTCTTTGTCCAAAAGTCAACTGTTTCTAAGTTGTTCTCATCTAGTGCTTTTTTAATCATCCCCAAATCTTTGTTTGCTGCTTTTACGGCCCCTCCATGATGGAAAGCATAATGTAGGTGCATGGTTTCTGCATCCATATAAGGCTCTAAAAAGTATTCACTGTAAGGTAATGCTTGTTGAATGTAATTGCCATTGGCATCTACCAACTTATCGATGTCGTTATTGACTAAGTTTTGTGAGAACGCATTTGTAGTGGTAAGCATTGATGCTGCGCCTAACAACGTGCCTGATTTTAAAAAGCTTGCCCTGTTCATAAAATTAATTTAATGATGATGCCTAGCATTGCTGCAACTGCAATAATATGGGGTTCTTGTATTTTTTTGATGTAAAGTAAAGCAAGAATACTAGTAACGGCTATCAAAGCCGTTGGGATATCAATAATACTTCTTGTGGCAATAACAACAACTGCACCTACCAAAGCCCCAACTACTGCGGCAGTAATACCGCTAACAAAAGCTTTTATAGACTCATTCTTTGCTATTTTTTTAAAATAAGGTGCTTGGATTACGGTAAGCAAGTAACAAGGTAAAAAGGTAGCCATTGCAGCCACAGATGCACCAGGAAAACCTGCAACCAAATAACCAATAAACCCAACTGTGATAACAACAGGCCCTGGAGTAATCATAGCCACTGCCACAGCATCTACAAATTGTTGTTCTGAAAGCCAATGATTTTCTGTTACAACCCCTGCATGCAAAAAAGGCACAATAGCCAACCCACTTCCAAAAACAAATGTACCCGCCTTTGCAAAGAAGATGGCAATTTTTATTAGTTTCTCATTTTCATAATCCCAAAAGCCAATTTGCAAAAGCACAAAAGTATTTGCAGTAGTTTTTGACAACCATTTGGGCGGTGCTTTCACATACATATATATAAGCCCTGCGGCTATAAACAACAGTACCTGTTCTTGTTTTGTAAAGAACGTGAGGGCGGCGGCAATAATAAAAAACAACCAAAGCAACCAGTTTTGTTTAAAGGATTCTATATTGAACTTGCCAATAGATTTAATGGTAAGTTTATAAGAACTGTTGGCTATAATGCCTATAACTGCAGCACCTACGCCATAAAAAACTGCTTGCATCCATGCAATGCCGCCATACAATTTGTACGCCATGCCCAGCAAGACCACCATTATAAAAGACGGCACAACAAACGCAATACCCACCAAAGTAGCCCCTAGGATGCGATAATGAACAAAGCCAAGGTAAATGCACAATTGGGCAGCCAATGGCCCTGGGGCTAATTGTGCCAAAGCCAACCCTTGCTTAAAATCTTCATCTGCTATCCACTTCCTTGTTTCTACCAAATCTTTGTGCATATAGCCCACCAAAGCCACTGGGCCGCCAAAACCAATAGACCCAAGCCTCAGGAAATATAAAACGAGTTGCTGTAAAGAATAGGTTGGTTGGTTGGTCATAAAGTGTTTTTTAAAATACAATACCAAATTGCACTGCCAAAGTAAGGGATGTTGGCTGGTTATTGCCAAAACGAACAGGCATGGGGAGAGAAAGATAGTAACTGCAATTGTTGGCTTTAATAATTGTTTTGTTAATGATAGGTGTAAGGCCATACCTGCCTGAAGTTTCAAATGCAGCCCTGCCAATAAAAGTAAACCCATCACCAAGCGAAACAAGCACACCAGGATGAATCAATAGATTGCTCATTTTGCTGATGGTTTTGTCAGACTTTACATAGGGTATCATTTCTAATGAATAGCCAATCTTTTTTGTTTTCCAAACATTGATGCCCGTAGGAAATCCTACGAGATAATAGTCTTTGAAGTTATAAACGGGCTTATCGCTACTGATGGTAACAATAGGATGCACCACACCAAAGAAAGTGGTTGTTTTAGGGTAAGTGGTTTGTGAAAACAAGGATATACTTAACAAAACGAATCCTAAAAGTAATAAAATACGCATAAGGTCAATATATTTTAGTGATTAATTCCAAAACTATTGGTACCATGCACTAATAAATAGAACGTTATTTACGTTTTGTATCTGCGTTACTTTTTTTTATTTCTTTTCTAAAATCAGATGGATTTTTACCCGTGTGTTTCTTGAAGATGCGTGTAAAATGGCTTTGGTCTGAAAAGCCCGTTAGGTAAGCTATTTCAGTAAGCGAATAGTTAGGGTTTTTTATCAATTCAATTGCTTTGTCTATACGGAGCTTGCGGACGTAATCGCCAAAATTCAAGTCTTCAAAATACTTGGAGAACGCTCGCGATATATAAGCTGGGTTCAACTCAAGGCTTTCTGAAATCTTTTTTAGGTCAAATGTAAATTGTGTGTCTATCTGGTCTTGCAGGATTTCTTTTAATTCTTCTACCCAATTGGGTATTTTCTTATTGTCTTTTTCTTGTACTATTTTACTGTAAACATCGTGCAAAAGATTTTCAAAAGGGCTATTCAGTAAATGCTTTTGATTGCGCAAATGGGTAGCCCAACTATACAAGGCGTCGTAAATAACCATTCCTGTTTCTAGCAACTCGTAGTCATCTTTTATATTAAAAGATAGCCCTGCCGAAATTGCCCAAAGCCCCGATGCTTCTCTTGCAAGGCCGTGCTTGTCAGTATCTGCGCCTCGAACAATGTTTGCAATAACAAGTATGGCTGGGTCATCTATTTTATATTTTTTTACAATGTAATCAAAAGTGCATTGGCTGCCATAATGTGTAAATTCCACATAGGGGATATCAAAAGGCGTAGCCTCCAATTCTTTTGATTTCTCCATTACCTGATGGAATGGCACATATATAAACTCGGCTTCTTTGTCAATAAATTTCTTTATCAACCAAGGGCAAGCAAGCCTATCTATCTTGGGGCGTTCACGTGTTATCCATTTCATTTTTTCTTAAAATCTATTAAATCAAAGGCATTACTAGCGAGTAAAGAAAAACCAGACCACTCATAATTCATAACTTATAACTCATAATTAATTTATGCCATCATTTTCACTATCAATTCTTTCATTAAATCTGCATCTTCTGTGCCAGTATCGTTGATACCAATGCCACGAAGATTATATTCATGCAGCAATAGCAATATTGCTTCTACGCCCTGCTGTTTATAATTGCGGGCAGCTTCCTGGTAGCTTTTTACAAAAAAGGGCGATACGCCCAATAAAGAAGCTACCTCTTTTTCATCGTTGCTTTGGATACCAAATGCCATATATACTTTGCTAAAAAAATTGTACAAGGCGGGCAACACCATTTGTATGGGTGCCGATTTTGGGTTGGCAGCAAAATACTGGTTGATTCGGATGGCCTTTGGCAGGTTCTTTTTAGCCAATGCTTCCTGTAGTTCAAACACATTGAATTCTTTGCTTACGCCAATGTATTTTTCAATATCATCCTCGGTAATTGTTTTCCTGCTGCCAAGGTTCACGGCCAGTTTTTCAATCTCGTTCTGCATACGGCTTAGGTCGTTGCCAATATGATCCACCAACAGCAGCAATGCTTTTTGATCAATGCCTAGCCCGTGCATTTGTATCATTTGCCCTGCCCAACCAGGCAATTGACTGTCGTATAGTTTTTTAGTGGAAAGCAATTCTCCTTTTGCTTTTACCGTCTTGGCAAATTTTGTACGGGCATCTAGTTTTTTCTCTTTATAGCTTATTACAAATATAGTAGAACCCAAAGGGCTATTGATATAGCTTTCCAGTCGCTCTATGTCTTTCATGTGCTGTGCTTCTTTCAGCACCACTACCTGCCTTTCGGCAAACATGGGGTAACGCTTGCAAGAGTTTAGCACATCGGCCCAGTTGGCATCCTTGCCATAATAAACAGTGAGGTTAAACCCTGCTTCTGCCTCGCTCAATATCTTATGCTCGGCATAAGCTACTATTTCATCAATAAAATAAGGCTCCTCCCCTTCTAGCCAATAAACAGGCTTGAAATTTTTCTTCTTAAAATCCGCAATAATATGCTCTGCTGACATGGCTGCAAATGTAAGGCTAATTCTTTTTTTTGAGGCACTGATGAACGTCAAGGGTGCATTTCAAATCTTCGCTTTTTATTTATCAGGAACATAGATAAATGATGGTAATAGCCCCACAAACCCTTCAACCTCACCCCAGCCAGACCTCACCCCAACCCTCTCCAAAGGGAGTGGGGGAAAGAACAAGGAAAGAGGGGAAATTGAAGATCTAAACGAAGATTTGAACTGGTTTATTTTTTGTTTTTCGGTGGTTTAATTTTTTTTGCTATCTTCTTTTTTGCCTGTAACTCATTGATATTCAGTTATTTGTATTTTTTTTGCCTCATTTTTTATGATAATAAAAGTGAATTTTATGATAGTTTATTGATAATAGAATGATAGTTTTATGTTAGGAAACTAATAGTTTATTGATAAGAAACCTATAAGATTTTGATGGTGGATTATCATTTTCCCAAGACAACTAATATCCGATGCAGGAGGAAAGGCCAAGATGCCCCTAGTTGCTCCTTTAACCCGGATTTTGCAGTTGAAATCTATTGCAAGACTCAACTTCTTCAAACACAAGCATTTGCTTGATTTTTTGGCCTTGCCATAGTACACTATGTTTTCGACCAAAAATTCGGCTCAAATACTTGTATTTATTGCATTTGAGCCTTTCATAACGAAGTCAACTGCATAATCCGGGTTTAATGCAAAATTGGTATGAATAGATATATAGCCCAAAATAAAAATCCTATATGGGGGAAATATGCCCCCATAAGCGTCCCAAAATGCCCCCATAGTGGGGTAGCGTATATACACAAATATCATTGAAGGAGATGTTGCCCTCTAACATATAAACCTCACCCCCCCACCCCCCCTCCAAAGGCGAGGGGGAGCCAACCCTTGACAAAATGCAAGAGGTTTTATGATAAATTTACCTTGCAGCTATCTATTTTGGTTAAACTAAAAAGGCTAAAAAGATGTGTGTATACCCTAGCATAGTGGGGGAAAACCTGAATTGCTATAACAATTGTAAACCCACAAGCACCTCAAAAAAAGAATAAGCCAAATGCAAGGAAGGGGGCAGTCAATAAAAAAAAGGAGCAGCAGCTAATAAAAGCTACCACCCCTTTTTTTATTTTGATTAATACTTATACTGCTAACTAGCAAGCACCAGCTTCTTTTGTTTAATGGCTGCATAGCCAACCCCAGCAACCAGCAGCATCACGCTCATGTTCCTGTCAAGGGGTACAACTGGCCCGTCTGGTGTTCCTTCGCCACCGCCTCCGCCTGTAGTACCGGGGCCACCGGGTGTGTCAGCTGGTGTCTGTGCCTTTGCTGCAGTATGCAGTATTATAGCCAATGCAAAGCATAAGGTTATTTTTCCTACTTGTTTTACTATTTTTTTATATGCTTGCATATTGCTTGTTTTAAAATTATTTTACTGTACCGTTACACTTGCTTGATAAACAACTTTTTTATCATTAGACGAACCAATGGTTACATTGTACACACCATTTGCTAGCTTACTAATACTCAAAGCATGTGCCACACTGCCAGCATTGTGGTTTATTGTTTCATTATGCACTTTCTGCCCAAGGCTGTTGTAGATGCTTACGCTGTACTTGCCAGCACTTACACCTTCCAGTTTCACGTTTAGTGTTTTGCCAACTAGTGGGTTAGGGTAAAGCGTTGTACGTTGTACGTTATACGTTGTAAGTGTTGCAATATTGCTGTAATTGATTGAACCATCTGCACTTGTGGCCTTGATGCGGTAGTAGCTGGTGGCAGCAGGTGCATTGTCTATATAGCTATAACTTGCTGTTGCTGTGTTCTTCGCTGCTACAGTGCCAATGCTGGTGTATGTAGTGCCATCGGTTGATTTTTCTACCGTGTAGCTAGCTACTTTGTTTTCGCCCACTGTGTTCCAGCTTATTGTTGCCGCGCCATCTTTCAATATTGCTGAAGCTGTAATGCTGCTCACACTCAGAATGGTTGGTTTGAAAACTATAGTAAACCTGTCTTGATAAGATGCAGCAATGCTACTATCCGCAGCAAAAGCAATGGTATTGATACCCTTTGCAAGCGGGGTGTTTGTTTTAGTGTAGCTGTCGTACAGGTAAGCCAACAAGCCGCTTGGGGCTTCGTAAGCCGAGCCATCTAACTGCAATTGGTAACTATCTGTAGCCAGTTTTTGCAGGAACAAACTAATCACATCACTTTTGGTGGCTGGCTTGCGGGCATCAATCAATAATACAGCAGTGCCTTCCTTCAAAGTAAGTATGTCTGTGGTACTACCGCCAATAAAAGGGGCATCCTCGCTGCCAAAACTGTTGCTGAAGGCATCGCTGAACTCAACTGTGGCGATACCCATTTTTTTGTAGCTGCCTACCGCCTCTTTCCTCCACAAAGAAATCGGCAATGCCGTGGTGGTAGATGTACCAAACACCGCTGTTTTGGTGCTACTTGCAGCCTTGGCACTTTCGGTAAACTTTACAACCGGACTTGTTGCCGTTGTTACCACAAAAATTGCCTGCCCGGGCTGTATATAATGAACTGAGCTGTTGTCATAAGCCACATAGCTGCCTGTTGCCCCGATGGTAGGGTCGAGGTAATAGTAATAAGTAGAGATATTGCTGGAACTGGCTTGCAGCGTAGTCCATGAAACAGGGCAGATGTATGGGTTGGCCACAAAGCTATACCCATCACTGTATGTAGTGGTAGTAACACCGTTTATGGTTGTGGAGCCTGCAGTACCTGGGTTGGGATTCAATGAGATAGTACCATCGCCAAAGCTACTAAAGGTAGTGCCAGTGTTGTTGGTAACGCCACTGGTAGTGTATTTCACGTCGCCATAAATAATTTTTCCTGTGGCGCGCAGGGTGGTAGCATTGTACATCAACAAACCTAATGGGGTATTATCAATAGCTTGGCCATAGAGGCTAAACGACCTGTCGCCCCTAATCAGTAGCCTGTAGCCCTTGTATGGGTTGAGTATGCCAAGCGTGTTGGCTATAGCCCCCCAACTGCCACCAGTAAAGGTATAGGCTGTTTTTGCAGCGTTTTTGCTAACGTCGAAGCCAGTGGTAACATCCACGCTATTAGGCGTGCTGGTAGTGCCCGCAGTAGGCGTGCCGCCAGTTATGAAAATGCCATAGCCTGTTTTGGGGTTGGTGTTGCCAGTAGTGGCCCCTTCTTGCCAGTTGGACTTAATAGTACCGGTTGTACTGTAAACGCCTGGGGCTATGTCGCGGTAGCTACGGTAGCCCTTGGGTATAAACCTTTCTACAATTACATCGCCGCTAATGGCCCCACCCACTTGGTCAACTACCGCAGAGTTGGCAATAGAAGTAGATTTTAAGGTAAGGAAGCCGCCAGTAGAAAGCGTACCCGCACTAACTGACAACACGCCTGTAAGGCTTTGCATACCGCTTGAAATAGTAGCTCCACTGCTGTTGTTTAGGGTTAGGTTGGCAAGAGTGCCTGTGCCAGTGATGGCTTGGGCAGCACTACCATTAAGCGTAACTGTGCCTGCCCCGCTTATGGTACCATTGTTGGTAAACGCACCGGGTAATTTAAGCCCTTTGCCACTTGGGATTACTAACGTGCCAGTTGCCAGTACTTTAAAAGCCCTGTTTGCCGCAGTGCCAGTACCTCCAGTAGTGGCATCAAAATCGTTGTTCAAGGTAAGCGTGGAACCGCCATTTACATTGATGGTTGTGGTGTAGCCACTATTGCCAAATGAATTAACCGTGAAGGTGCCTGTATTGGTAAATGATTGTGCTGTACCTGCAAAATTAAACACCACCCCACCAGTGTTGGTGCCACTTGCGCTTCCAACCGCCAATGTGCCAGGGCTTGAAATAGTAATATTTTTTTTGATGTTGAAAGTGGAAACCGATGAGCCACTAGAAAGCCCGTTAATGGTTAATGTTCCATTCAATATGGTTAAATTATCTATATTACAAACACCACCTGCACTTTGGAATGGCACTGACGCAGTGGTATTGTATTCAAAATCAGCATAGGTTTTGTTGAGGCCAGTAGGGCCCGTGGACCCTGTATTGTATTGGAAAGAAAATTTACTACCTGTGTTGAATGTGCATATTGCATTCGTGCCAAAAGGGGTACTTCCGCCAAAAAATACAAAAACCGAACCCGAGGCAAACACCACGCTGCCATCGGTGCCAGATGCGCCAAAAGGGTTGGAGCTTGAAACTGAAGTGGTATTACAAAAACTTCCGCTATTAAAGGTAATGCCACCCACATCGGGGGAAGTTAATTTATGGGTTTGGCCAGTGCTTGCACCTGCGCTCAAGTTTACCGTTCCACTTATGGATCCTTTATAGCCAGTAACCACTGTGAGGGTGATGCCCACAGAATTAATCGTTGACTGTAAGGTGAGCGATTTGCCCGCTGCGACTGTAAATACAGTGGAGCCAGCCGTAAAAGTATTACTACCTACATTTAGTGTCCTTGCTAAAGCGGTTTTAAAGGTAACATTCTCTGCAATAGTCAATTTTCCAATAACGAGGCCTGTGGTAAAATCAAGCGTAACAGATGCGCCTGCCGTTCTAAATACCACTGAGTCAGCCGAAGTAGGCACGACACCACCTAGCCAGCTAGAGGTTGCAGTCCAATTGGCATCTGCTGCACCCTGCCAGATAACAGTTCCTGCATGTGCCGCCAGCGAGGCGGATAACAGCAGTAATAAAAAAATTTTCTTCATGTGATTACATTTAAAATTGTGGGATAAATAAAAGTGATTATTGTTTGATGACGAATGTGCTACTGAGTATTTTGCCATCCGCAGAGAACACTTTTAGTAAATAAGTGCCTGCTGAAAGGTTGTTTGTGGCAATTGCTTTTTGTGCAGCCATTCCTTCTACCACTACTTGCTGCTTGTAAGCTTTACCATCTACGCCAATGATACTAATGTTGTAAACTCCTTTGGGACAATTTGTAAACGACACGGTAAGGTGGTTGGCTACTGGGTTGGGGTAAGCTGTGACTGCAACTTTTAAGCTAGTTGCCACAAGGGCTTTTGCCACGCTGGAATATTGGGCATCGGTGCTGTTGCCAATAGATTGCACACGGTAGAAATTAGCCCCAATGTATAGGTTATTGTCAGTAAATGAATAAAAGCCGCTGCCAATAGCTTTTACCTTGCCAATGGCAATGAAGGATAACCCATCGCTACTTTTTTCTACTATATAGCTGTTTACATTTACTTCATTAGCTGTTTGCCATTTAACTGAAACCGTATTATTTACTGAAACAGCAGTAATGCCTACAAACGAAACAGGCAGCAATAAGCCCCCTGCTGGCAATAATTTGCTTGCATATATTTCTGATCCCCCGTTGCGGGTATCTTTCCAGGCAACAATTACATTGTTGGCCTCTACCAGCAAGGCGTTTGGCGTTTGCTGGTTACCTGTGGCATTGCAAACTACATTGCCATCTGCTGCCCAGCCAGTTGCTACTGTGCCAGTGCTTGTAAGCCTTTGCGCATATATATCTGTATTGGTGGAGGTTAGCCTGCTGTCATCCCAAATAATATATGCCCCGTTGCTGCTGTCTGCCAATACTTTTATGCCGGTTGTTACGGCACTTTGTGGCTGCAAGCCAGTTGCCTGGCAAACAGGCACGCCACCCACTACTGCGGTAGTCCATTGTGGCGTTCCATTATTATCAATGCTTTGGGCAAAAATATTACGGTCGCTTACGCCCTTCCGTTGGTCGCTCCATACAATTATATAGCCCCCTGTACCCCCTTTTACAATATATGGGTTGCTTTGGTTGCCTGTAAAGTTGCAAACCAGTACACCATCGGTTGCCCACTGGGCGGCTCCCGAAGAATTTAGCCGCTGGGCATATATATTACCATCTGCCACCGCAGCCCTTTGGTCGCTCCAAGTAACAATAATCCCCCCCGTGCCATCGGCAATTATTTGTGGGGTAAGCTGCTGGTTAACTGCCGAGCAAACAGGCGCACCCGCAGTTGCCCAAAGAATAGCCCCACTGTTGCTGATGCGCTGCGCATAAATGTCAGCATTGGTATTGCCCTGCCTAGGATCCTGCCACACCACAAAAGCACCTTTGCTGCCATCAGGCAGCAACACAGGCGATGTTTGCGATCCTGTTTGGCTTCCATGAAGGCTTATATCTGCAGGCCAAAGGGTAGCCCCGTTGGCAATGTTTATTTTTTGGGCGTACAAATCGCTCGTCCCAGCCCTGTTGTCTCCAAAAACAACTAGCATTTCTGTGCTGCTTAGTAGCAGCGGCGTAGCACCTAGTTTGTTAGATACTTTATTATCTGCTACCGAAAGCCTTACACCATCTTTTGCCCATAGTAGCTTGCCATTGGCATCTACCCGCTGCCCATATACTTCTATGTTGCTATTACCGGGTACAACATGCCTAAAATCTTGCCAAACCAATATGGCACCTCCAGCACTGTCTGCAACAATAACTAGGTTAGACTTAGAAGATATGCTATCGCCCGTAACGTCCGTTACCAACACTTCGCTGGTAAACTTTACTGTGCCATCTGTAAGGATGCGCTGCACATAAATGCTTTTGGAGGCCGAGTCCCTAAAATCTATCCATGCCAAGAACATCCCGCCATTGCCATCGCTTGCAGCTACATTGTTTATTTTGGCCGTAGTTGGCGAATTGCCGCAAATTAGGTTATTGGTAGCCGTGGAATTGGTCCATTGGGCACTGACCCCAATACCAGCCATTAACAACAATACCAAGAGTAATTTTCCTTTCATGCTTTTTTGTTTTATTGTTTGTGAAAAAAAATTTAATTAATTATCCATTCTCTGCAAATCTGCCCGTTATCCATCACCTATACTACCGCTAACCGAAAACAACTTTGCCCATTCGGGAAACATTCAGAAATGCCTGTTGTCGGGCACATAAAACTTTTCCACTTTTGCTTGTAAGATTTTTATAGTAATAATTTGTGCTAAATAACCGACCGATATGTCGTGCCTACGGCACTTTATCCATTCATTTTTTATGTTTCTACCAATATGCCATGCCTACGGTATTTTTTACGACATTTTTACGATGGGCTACACCCATCGCTAACATATAACGCCCTTTCAGGGCTATGTTTTGTTCGTTAAATATTACCCCTTTTAAAATAAAGCCTATCTTACCTACTTGCTATTTTATTGACGACTGACGACTGACCACTCACATCGGGAACTCCTCCGGTATCTTTACCCTTGGTGGCTGGTTGGTGATGCTTTGCAAAAAGGCCAACAACTGCTTTTGCTCAGTTTGGGTGAGGTTCAACTTATGGACAAGGGGCGATGTCTTGGGCAACAAGCTATCCCTAGGCGTACCGAGGTATTTCTTGGGGATAACAGTGGGGTTGCCCTGATTGTAGGTGCTTACAATATCTTTCAACTCTGTAAAGTTGCCATGATGAAACCAAGGGCCGGTTATGCCCACTTCTCTCAGAGAAGGGGTTTTAAATGCCCCAATATCTTTTTTGTTCTTGGTAACATTGTACCTGCCAAGATCCTCATTGACCGTGCCAAAAAGCGTTTGACCATCATTGTGGAACTGGTTGTCGCTGAAAAGGGGACCATTGTGGCAGTTGATACACTTTGCTTTTGTGCGGAACAGGTGCAGGCCTACCACTTCATCATCTGTCAAAGCCTCTTTGTTCCCTTTTACAAAAACATCAAACCTGCTTTTCCTGCTGATTATTGTCCTTTCAAAAGTGGCAATGGCTTTCAATATCCTGTCTAGGTTAACGGTGTCGTCCCCAAAAGCCTCCTTGAACATGGGTTTGTAACCAGCAAAACCTTTTATTCTCTCGGCCATTTCATCTTGATCCATGTTCATTTCCACATGGTCCGCCACGGGGAACCGCGCTTGATCCTCTAGGCTTTTTGCCCTGCCATCCCAAAACAATTTTTGATAAAACCCGATATTGAAAAGTGTCATCACATTGCGTTTGCCCAGCTTTCTATCGTGGCCAAAAGCTACCCTTTTGCCATCGCCCCAGCCCAGTTGGGGGTCGTGGCAGGAGGCACAAGCTATTTGGTTGGAAACAGACAACCGGGGATCGTAGAACAATAACTTGCCCAGTTTTACTTTTTCGGCGTTTGTGGGGTTATTGGCAGGATAAGGAACAGTACCCAGCCTGCCAATTTCTTGGAAGCCAACCACATTGCTGTCTATCTCTGCCTTTGGCCACTTGGTGCTGTCGCCATTGCCATAGATAGCACGAAGCGCTGCAACGTCATAATCGTCATTATTGCTTTTGAAAGATGAGACAGCTACTATACCCAGCACTGCCAGCGCCCCCATTACTAAGTTTATTTTCTTCATATAAAATTATTTGCCCCCGTCCTCCCCTAAAGGGGTGAAATACCCCTATCCCCTAAAGGCGGATTGGAAAGAGCGTTTTTTAAATTTCAATTTTTTACTTCGACGGGTTTTTCCCATTCTCCACTTTTTCTATCCCGATGGGCTACACCCATCGCTAACATATACCGCCCTTTCAGGGCTATTTTCTACTAACACCAACCATTGACTTACGCCTTACGACTAATCACGAAGTAAACCGGTACTTCCTTTTCACATCCTTTGCTCCGCCAATACTGGTTTCGTCGAAAGAAACTTCTATTTCAAAAATCCCAGTGTCGGTATTGTAAGTGCCAGATTGCGTGCTTGGGGATATATAAATAATAAACTTTGTCTTGTCCCTTCGGGTGATGGTTACACCTTGTGGCAGCACCACTACTGTACCCGTTCCAGTAGAGTCTGCACTTTTAGGGATAAATTGAAAGCATTTGGGGATAATGACATTGTAAGTGCCCGAATCTTGGCTGATGCCTTGCTTTGTGTAAATACTATTCATGCCCAACGCATTCGTGCCTTTTCCTGGCACATTGGGATTCATGAAACCAATTTTATCGGGTTCGGCTGTGGAGGTAAAAGAGAAGCTAATAAATTTCATCCACTTACCTGTTGAATCGATATACAATTCAGGATGTGGCGAGTAATATTGTTGGTCTTGAGCCCATGTTTTTCCTAACAAGTTTTTGGCATAAGTAGGCTGAACATCGTATTCTTTTTTGCAGCCGCAAAAAATTACTGTAACCAATAACAACATTAATATCTTATAATTCATATATAATTATTTATTATTTAAAAAATAACCCTTGGGTATGCATAACGCCAATTAGGGTAAGTAAAACTTGCACTGGCGCTGGTGCAGTCTATCCTAACCAAATTCCTTTTCATTCGGCTAATGTCGAAAAACAAGTGGCCTTCGTAGCACAGTTCCCGCCTGCGTTCAGTAAAAATTTCATCCAGCATGGCCTGCTTGGTGGTGGCAGTAAAAAAAGGTGCAGCAGGGTTTGCCCGCTTGCGTATTACATCCAGCAGGGTTGCTGCAGTTGATAGTCCATTTGCGGGGTCTATTTGCACGGCAGCTTCCGCAGCAATAAAATACAGTTCCGAAGCCCTTATTACTTTTATGTTATTAGAACTGTCGAAAGTGCCATAATATTTCTTGCAGAAAGAATAAGTCTTGCTATCAAACACAGTATCTTGATACAAATAATCATGTCCCCTTACATCGGCTGGGTCATATAGCGATAGTAAATCGTTGGTAGCTGCAAATTGCAGGTACAAAGACTTTGGGGCAAACACATTGAAATAATCCCCATAGGAGCCACCTGTGCCAGAGCCAAAAGCTAGTTCAAAAATGCTTTCGCTACTAATGTTCTTTTTGCTCCAAGATGCATTGTAGTTGCTATTAGTGATTAGTGGGTATTTTTTTGAATTAATTAATGCCATGCTAAGTGAGTAGGCTTTTGCATAATCACCTTTGTATAGGCAAACCCTTGCCAGCAAGGCATTTACTGCATCGGGATTCATCCAAGTGCGAGGGCTGCCCGTATTGTATATATCCGTGCTGTTGGCGTAGCGGGCAAGGGCACTGTCAAAATCGTTGATTATTTGTGCATACACTTGCTTCACGGTAGCTGTGTCGTTCAAGGGCGGCAGGCCAAATGTATTTTTGTTTTTGATTACTAAGCCTAAGTGGCTGGCATCGGGCGTATAAGCATAGTTTTGACAAAATACCCTCGATAAATCAAAATAGGCCAGTGCCCTGATGGCATAAGCATCTGCCAGCATCCTGTTTTTCTGGGCAGGAGTGGCATCGGTGGCATATTGTACATTTTCAAGTGCGTTGTTGGTGCTGTAAATAAGCGAATAAGCTTCACTATAAAAACCATCCATATCGCTTGTACCACCCTGGCCAATAAAGTTGTATACATTTGATAACACTGGTTTTTTGGTGTAAGCATATTTTATATTGCCCCCTGTCAATTCAGGGTAGGCATAAAAATCCCTCAGGTAATAGTCCGATGCCTTTAACTTATCGTAGCAGCCCACCATGGCAGTCCTTGCCCCTTCAAAATTGTTGAACACATCAGCCAGCGATGCAACATTGCCCGGCGGTGTTTGCAAAAATTTCCTGCATCCCCCACCCGCCATTGCAATGGCTATTAACAAAGTGATAATGTATAATTTATGTTTCATGATAATAATTGATAATTGATAGCGGATAATTGATAGCTGATAATTGATAATTCCTATTTTGTCAGTTATCAATTATTAATTGTCAATTAAATCACATTCCCATCTTCACCCCCCAAGTAAATGTTTGTGCTTCGGGGAAACTAAATTTGTATTCCCTTATTCCATTTCGGCCCGCAGGCGATTTTTCCTTGTACCAATAATATAAATTGGTGGCGTTGCCATACACCGTGCAGCTTACCCCTTTTAGCTTCCTTACCATGCTTTGCGGCAGGGAATAGGAAAGCGATAGGTTGCTAATTTTTATATACGTATCATCATATACATACCTAGAGGAGTTGCTCACAATCGGGTTACCTAAGCCATTGATACCAGAGGATAACCTAGGTATATTGGCTATGTCGCCCGGTTTCTGCCACCTGTCCAGCAAATTCACGCTTTGGTTTCTGTTTTGCAGGTTGCGCCCATTATTTTCGTTATTGTAATCTATCAACGCTTTTGCCCCGAATGAGTAAATCATGTTCAGGGTTAGTGACACCCCTTCGTAGCTAAAAGAATTGATAAAGCCACCCTGTGCTTTTGGCAACCTGTCACCAAGTGAATAGGCATTGGCCAATGTCCTGTCCAAGTCGGTTGACAATACAACTTTTCCTTCGCTCTTGTCATAAAACTGTTCATAACCCGTTGCTGGGTCTACCCCGGCAAACCGAAAGCCCCAGATTGCAGATGTGCTTACACCTGTCTTCAATACGGAAGCCGCACTATTTTGAGAAGCATAGCGGGTTACGTTGCTAAATACCCTTGTTACTACGTTTTTGTTGTAACCCACGTTCAGTGTACTTGTCCACTTGAATTTCCCCGTGAATATCTGGGCAATAAACCCTGCATCCCAGCCCCTGTTGCGCATGTCGGCCACATTGGCCAGCTCGCTGTTAAAGCCATTTTCAGGTGGTATGCTGATGGAGTTGATGGCATTTTTGAGGTTATTTTCATATATGTCTAACGAAAAGGTAAACCGCTTTAGGAACCCAATGTCTATCCCTGTGTTTTGCTTGTAGCCAGCCTCCCAAGTAAGGTCGGGGTTTGGCGCCGTGCTAATGTAGGAAGTAACCATATCGTTGTAGCCCTTCCCGTTAAAAGTGTAAATACCCCTGGCTTCATAGCTGCCTATGCGGCTATTGCCCGTTTTACCATAGCTCTCACGCACCCGCAGCATGTCTAGCCAATTGTATCGATTAAACCACTTTTCTTTGCTTAACAGCCAGCCTACGCCCACGCCAGAATTGATGGTTTGGTTAACATCGTTCCCAAAAATACTGGCTGCATCTAGCCTAGTGCTGAGGCTAACAAAATATTTGCCATCGTAGTTGTAAAGCAACTGGCTAAAATAAGAATAGGTATTGGCTTTGTTTTTAGACGAAGCTGGGATCCCAGATTTTGCCGTGCTTAGTTCTATCAGCCTAGTATAAGTAAAGCCAGATCCAGAACCGCCTAACAACTTGGTGTCCTCGCTCTTGGCTTCAAACCCAGCCGTTAAATCGAAATTGTGTATTTTTTTATAAGTGGGCGACCAGTTTACTTGGTCAGTATTAATCCAGCTAAAATTAGTGCGGTCAGTAATTTGTGCAGACCCATTTTTACTGGCACCCGTGGCATTGCCAGCACTTGAGAATTGGCTTTGCCTGTTTAGCAAGGCATCAACGCCCCAAAGGGTACTGAAATGCAAGTTTTTAAACGGGGAATACTCTAGGCGTGTGTTGCCATTTAGGGAGCCGCCCGTAGCATAGTCCTTGTTTTGGGCTATTACTGCTATTGGGTTTGCTACCCCTAGGTTAGCAAAGGAGAAAAAAGTGCCGTCAGCATTATAAACAGGCGCATTTGGCGTTATGGGTACTAGCCCGTATACGTTCACGCCATTTTTATGCGTGAGCGAGGGGGCAAGGGTAATCCCCAAGGAAAATTTTTTGCTTATGGCATGATCTAACCGGAAACGGACATAAATTTTTTCATAATCGTTCCCTTTTTGGATGGCTTGCTGTTTTTTATAAGAGCTAGAAACCCTGAACTGTGTAACATCGTTGCCGCCAGCCAAGTCTAGGTCTACAGCATCGTAAGTGCTATACCTATTGGCTAGTTCAAACCATGGCGTATTGATATCGCTGGCACCCGCCAACAGTTCTGCATCGGCAGGGGTTTTCCTATCGTTTATCAGTTCTTCCCTTAACAAATCGTGGTATTGCTTGCCATCTAGCCATTTTATTTTATTAATGCTTTGTGCCCATCCATTGCTATAATGCACGTTCAGTTTTGTTTTACCAGCCTTTCCTTTTTTTGTAGTGATAATTACCACGCCATTGCTAGCATTAGAACCATAAATGGAAGCAGCGGCTGCATCTTTTAATATAGAAATGCTTTCAATGTCATTGGGATTAATGCCAGCCAAAGGGTTCAGTAATTGCTCGTTGTTGATAAACATTAGCGGCTCGTCTGTACGTCTCTGCTCCATAATGGGTACGCCATCCACCACAAACAAAGGCTGCGAGGATGTGGTAAGTGTAGTCCTGTTAGCACCATACAAGTTCGTTAGGGAATTTTGCCCCCGTATATTGATGGTTACTGGCGTACCTAAATCGGTATTTGTTACTACCTGCACGCCTGCCGCCATGCCTTCCAGCATTTTGTCGAAACTTTCAATAGGCCTGTCTGTTTGCAACTGCTTTGATGAAACGGTTACAATGCTGCCCGTTACTTCTTCTTTGCGCTTGGGCTTGCTATAACTATTGGTAACCACCACATCTGTTAGGGCCTGTATATTTTTGGCTAGGGTAATGTCTATGTTTTTATGCCCGCTGATGCGATATTCGTATTTGTTGTACCCAACATAAGAAAACACTAAGAAGCCCTGCGACATTTCCTGCGGCGTAAGGCTAAGGGTGAACTCGCCTGCTGCATTGGTTATGGCTGCTTTTTTGCTATTGCCTTTTAGTATGATGTATGCCCCTTGCAAAGGGTCGCCATTTTCGCCAAACACATGGCCTTTTATTTCCACAGTAGGCGGGGCAAACAACTGGGCAGAAATATTTTCGAGGAAAGAAGGCTTTTTGCTTAGCACAATAGTTTTGTTTTCAATGGCATAAACAAAAGGCTGGCCTTTAACCAATATGTCCATTACCTGCTCTACCGATGCAGCTTTTATGTCTAGGCTCACGAGTTTTGCATCCTGCAACAGGGCATAATCGTAAAACAAAAGGTAGCCGCTCTGTGCCTTTATGCTGGACAATACTTTTTCTACCGGCAAGTTTTTACCAGAAAAAGTAATTTTTTGGGAGAATGCTTTTGCAGATACCTGTAGTGTAGAAACCAATAATAATAAGGTTACCATCTTCATAATCAAGGCACATTTTGTGGCGAGCCCTCCTATAGCAGGCATATAATTGCTTTTTCCGCTTGTTGGTGCAACCCTGAGGTTGCTTAGAAAAAACTTTGTACACCCTTTTATAAAGGATAAGATGCCATTGGAAACAATTAATTCCATAAATTTGAAACACTTGGGTTTAATGATAGATAAATGCCTTTACTCGGTTTTTGTTATTGTTTCCCATTCCGCCGGGGGCAGCTGCAATTTGCTCCCGGTTTTTTTGTGTTTTCAACACATTCTTTTTTTTACCACATAGACACATAGGCACATAGTAGGGAAAGAAAAAAGAGGGAACATAGAAGCCGCCTCTACCATATACCTTTTTACACATAAGCTATTTTCATCTTTCTATTATTCACCTATTCATCTAAGGTGGAGGACAAACCATGATACTATGTTGCCCTTCTTTCTTACCCAATCTCCTATGAGCCTATGTTTCTATGTGGTGAAAATTCATTCAAGCACTATCACTTTTTTACCCTCTATCTTAAAGTGTATGCCGCTCAATTCCAATATTTTTAGTGCCTGTGCTAGGCTAGAAGCCCTATTCATTTCGCCTACAAAAAGGCTGGTGGGCAGTTTTCCTTCGAAGCTTACCTCCACGTCGTACCAACGGGCTATTTGCCGCATGATGGTTTGCACGCCTGCTTTGTCAAAAAAGAAATACCCGTTTTTCCAGGCCAGTTCCTGATCCATATTGGCATCTGCTACAGTGAAATTATTTTGCTGCAAACTCGCCACTTTACTAGGCACTAGCAATTGGGTGGCACTGCCATTGGTAAGTTTTACCGACCCCTCGGCTAAAGTTGTTTTAATAGCCGCCTCATCATTGTAAGCCATCACGTTAAAGTGCGTGCCCAGCACCCGCACATCCATTTCTTTTACATGCACAATAAATGGCTTTTCCGCATTTTTGGCCACTTCAAAATAGGCTTCGCCCGTAAGGGTTACCTCACGGCTATTGCCGCTAAAGGCAATTGGGAACCGTAGGGAACTTTCTGCATTCAGCCACACTTTGCTGCCATCGGGCAGGGCAAGCTGGTACTGGCCGCCACGGGGCGTGGCCACTGAATTGTAAATAACCCCAAAATCGGTATTGCTAGCACTGCCATTATATGTTAGTTCATGCCCTTGCTTGTTGATGCTTACACCTGCTTGTTTTTTTATAGTGCCGTTGCCGGTTTCGTCCAAAGCAACCTTGCTGCCATCGCCCAAAGTCAAAATAGCTTTGTTGCTGCCGGGGGCTACGTCGTTTTTATACCTTTTTTCTATAGATGCTAACGGGGGTGCTGAAAAAAAAGTTGACTTAAATACATAAGCCCCACCAATAAACAATATAAAAATAGCGGCTACAGAAAGCCAGCGGCGCGTAGTGTAGTATTTCCCAATGTGTTGAGGGGCAGGGTTGGCGGCGGCTAAATCCGCTAAGTCTAGCCTTGCCTCTATTTTATGGGTTAGTTGTCGAAAATTGTCGTTTGGGTCAGGCTGATTGCGGAGGCTTTGGTAATAAATGTCCAATATTTCACTTACTTCCACATAAGTAGCAGATGCCATCCATGCCTCAAAAGCCTGCACGGTAGCTTCGCTACAATCATCCTTCACCAACAAGGGTATCAATGCCTTTACTTCCGCAACATCCATGATTATTGTCTTTGGAAATAATAGACAATTGCCGGGAAAGAAAAGACACCCCCTATCTTATATTTTTTTAAAAATTATATATATTATAGCTTCCATTTGGCATAAAACAATGCAACAATTAGCCACTCGGCATTATCATGCAGATATTGTTTAATATATTCCTTGGCAGTATATAATTGCTGTTTTACCCTCGATTTGGATATGGCTAGCTGCCCTGCAATTTCATCTAGCGAAAGCCCTCCCTGCGTGCTGAGTAAAAAAACCTCCCTGCGTTTCTCGGGCAAATTGTTGATGGCTTTCAGGGCAGTGGCGTGGTATTCGGCATATTGCAGGTGCTTTTCGGTGTTGGTATGCGCACTGTCCTGCGTATGCCCAAAATTTTGGTGCAGCCTTTTTTTAAAGTCTTGGTGCTTTATCAGGTTCAGCAATTTGTTTTTGGCTATTTTGTAAACATATTTCTCAAAAGAATTAACGGCCACCAATGTTTCCTTTTTTTCCCATATAATTAAAAAAACTTCTTGCAGTATCTCCTCCGTTGTTTCGTGCGACTGCCTGGTGAACCTATAAATATATTTGTATAGTATGGGGAGGTAGTGGCTATATAGTGTGGTATATGCCTCCCTGCTGCCCTGCGACACTTGCTGCAATAGCAGCCTTTCTTCCCTGTCGGGGAAGGGCAACGGATTATCAGAACCTGTACTATTTAGAGGCATATTAAAACATGGGGACTTGTAAAGTAGCAAGATTTTTTCAAATAAGAAGTTACAATTTTACCAAATAGGTAAAAAAACACATCGTTATAAGGAAAACCACTTTTTATCACTCGTTCATTTTTGCTATGTAGGGTTACCAAGTTGTTATCTAACAAGTTGCGGCTATATTAGTTTGGGGCTTAAAAAATATTAGCCTTGATTAAGATGCATTGCTAATATCTATTATATTTGACTATGCCCCTCCTTTGGGATTATTTATTGTAGTTAAGGAGCGTGTTTAAGCGTGCTTGTATTCCATAAAAAAAGCAGCCCTATACAGGCTGCTCTTTTTCCACAGGTTATATTTATATTTTCCTAATTCACTTAGCTAAACAAACCACCTTTCTTCAAGGTTTTAACGCCTTCGCCAATTTTAAAGCCGTTGTTATATATAATGATGGTGTAGTTGCCTGTTTGGTACTTGCCGTCTTCTTTCTGCCAGTCGAAACTTACAGGCGTGCGTTTGCCTTGCTCGTAGTTTACTTCTTTTTTGCTCGTATAGGGTATGGCACCGTCGCTGCGCGTAGTAAAAGTGGCGCCATCTGTTATAGGCTTGCCATCAGGACCAGTAACACAGATGTACAATTCTTTAGTGCCGCTTGGGGAAATCATATTCTCGTCCAAATCAAACGTAAAACGAAGGAAATCTGCTTTTTTTGCGGTAGAAGTTTGCTTTTCTTTGCCGCTATGTTTTTTGTCAATAGCTAGTATAGACAAGTTAGATGCGTGCAGCGTAGAGGCAATGTCTTCCACGTTCCTTTTAGCAGCTTCTGTTGCGCTCAGGTTTGCTTGCAGGTTTTGCTTTTGTGCAGTAAGGCTGTCTTTATCCGTTGATAATTGTGTATTTGTAGTGGTCAACTGCTGGTTTTCGCCTTTTAGCTTTTCATTTTCAGCAAACAAGCCATCTATTTTGCCATTCAGTTCTGCAATCATGGCTTTGGCATGTTTCAATTCTGCAGATGTTGCATTTTTGTCGTTTAGTATTTTGCTGATGTTTTCTTTCAGGTTCAGTATGTCTGCATTTTGCGAAGCCAAAGCACCCTGCATTTTAGTGTTTGCACTGGAAAAAGAATCTAATTTAGAGCTGGCATTGTTAAAAGCCATTTGAATGGAATCTTTCTCGCTGCTTACATACATAATCTGGGTGTCTTTTTGCCCAAGCATTTCCTTAGTTTTACTTTTATCGTAGATAATGTATCCCCAAGTACCCAATAGTAAAATAGTCAAGATAGCATAAACAATATTACGATTGTCTGTTGGCGGGGTTTGCGGCGTATCCGCTGGTGTGTAGCTCATATTAATTGTTTTTAAAGTTAATAAAAATTGAATATTAAAAAAATGTTGGATAATTTATTGTTGCTCGATATAGAAACCGTGCCTGGCGTAGAAAGCTATGAATCGTTATCGCCTGACTGGCAGGTACTCTGGTGGGATAAAATTTCTAAAACCGTGCCAGAAAATATTTCACCGACAGAAAGCTATCGGCAAAAAGCAGGTATTCTAGCAGAATTTGGCAAGATTATTTGCATTTCCACGGCCTATTTTTATGATGATGAGCAGAAAAAAACGTGCTTGAAAGTAAAAAGCATTTATGGGAATGATGAAAAGGAATTACTGACAACATTTACGAAATTGTGCAACAAAATGTACAACCGCAACCAATATTTTCAATTTGCAGGGCATAATATCCGTGAATTCGACATTCCCTATATATGCAGGCGGATGGTAATAAACAACTTGCCGCTGCCGGAATACCTTCAATTTCACGAGAAGAAACCTTGGGAAGTAAAAATGTTCGACACCCTTACTTGGTGGAAATTTGGCGACCATAAAAATTATATATCCCTGCATCTTTTAGCAAATATTTTACACATACCCACTTCTAAAACAGATATGGACGGCAGCATGGTTCAGCAGGTATATTACAAAGACAAGGATGTGCGCCGCATTGCCGACTATTGCGAAAGGGATGTGGTGGCTACTGCCAATATTATTCTAAGGTTTCAAAATTTGCCGATACTGGAAGAAGGGAAGGTGGTTATAGTGGCGTAGGGGTTGTTTTGAGTTTTAGGTTTTAAGTTTTGATTAGTGTTTGCTGCCTCAAGCTTTTGGGGTGTGCGCCTTCTTAAAGTGAACCCACAAAGGGAATATATATTTAGCTGTACAACAGTTATTTCCTAAACTTAAACTTTGGGTTTCTTTTAGCATGATAAATGGCCGTTATAAGTACAATATTTTGTTTAGCATTTATTGTAAACACAATTGTAAATGGAAAATCTGATACTGATGCTTCCCTAAATGGCTTTTTATAGTAACCAAAATATTGGGGATTTGCTCTTAATTGGTTTAAAATTGCTTCCACATTTGTTTTAAACCTTGCGCCTAAACCATTTTGCCTAAGCTCGTACCAAATATAAGATTCCTGATATTCATTCTCTGCATCATGGTGAAAAAGCAGATGATACATTATTTTCCCTTTTGACCTTTCAAAGCTTTTTCCGCCCTTTCTTGTACCTCTTCCCATGTAAACACTTTTGCTGTGCCATTTATAAAAGAAGCGTTTCTTTTATCCATTTCAGATACAAAAGTATCATCATCCCAACGATTAGGAGAGGCTACAATATCATCTCCTACAATTGTATATATTGCTTTTAGTTGCTTCCCCCCAGCAATCTCGATATATTGGTGCAACCTTTCTTTTATAACTGATTTTTTCATGGTATGCCTTTGAATAACAAATGTAAATATAAAATTGGCTTGAATAAATATACTTCAAATTTATAGAATTTAATGAAACGGTAATTATGATCATACACATCATTTATCCATCCCTATAACCTATACCTTTGCCCACTTTTTATATACTACTTCTTTATCAGGCAAATACATGAAAAATTATCTTGGGCTGTTGCGGTACCTGAAACCTTATAGGCGGAACATTATTTTATATTTTGGTTTTATTGTTTTTGCAGTGGTATTCAGCGTTGTGTCGCTGGCTATGCTGTTCCCTTTTATGGAAATTATTTTCAATGGCGACAAATTAATAACCGTAAAGCCAGCACTAGAGTTTTCTTCGGCTGCCGTTATCAATGTACTTCAATATTATCTCAGCCAGCTTATTATATTCCATAGCAAAATGTTTGCCCTTTCGGCGGTGTGCGTTTTTATTATCGTGTCTATATTCCTGAAAAATGCAGCGATATATATGAGCTATTATGTAATGAGCCCTATGCGCAACGGCATGATGATACAAATTAAAAACAATTTGTATGAAAAGATACTTACCCTGCCCATTGGCTATTTTACAGAGCAACGCAAGGGCGATTTGATGAGCCGCATGACCAACGACCTTGGCGAGCTGGAAAACGCAGTTACCAATACCCTTGACGGCTTGATAAAAGAACCCGTAACCATCCTTTTTTATTTAGGCACTTTAATATGGCTAAGCCCAAAATTGTCGCTGGTTTTGCTGGTGCTGTTGCCGTTATCTGGTTTTATTATTGGCCGAATAAGCAAGAGCCTGAAAAAACAAAGCAATGTTGCTGCACTAAAAAATGCCGAGAGCCTGAGCATATTGGAAGAAACATTATCGGGCATGAGGGTAATAAAAGCATTCACAGCAGAAAAAATAACGCGGCAAAAGTTCTTTGCTGTAAACGATGAACTTTTCACGGTAAAAAATAAAATGAACTTTAAACGCGACCTAGCAAGCCCGGTAAGCGAAGTGCTAGGCATTGTTGTGCTATGTATTATCCTTTGGTTTGGCGGCAGGCTGATATTGGAAAACAAAGATTTTGGCTTGAACGGTTCTGCGTTTATCATGTACATTGCCATTTTTAGCCAGATTATAAACCCGTCAAAAAGCCTGAGCACTGCTTTTTACAATATGCAGCGTGGCACTGCTGCACTGGCAAGGATTGAAGAGATATTGCAAACAACCAATACCATTGTAGAAAACCCGGAAGGCAAACAACTTCAACAATTTAACCACAACATAGAATTTAGGAACGTAACGTTTGCTTACCACGATGCCATAATTTTAAACAATATAAACCTAACGATAGAAAAAGGGAAAACCGTTGCCCTTGTAGGCAGCAGCGGTGCCGGGAAAAGCACATTGGCAGACTTAGTGCCACGCTTTCACGATGTAACTAGTGGCGAACTATTGATAGATGGTGTAAACATAAAAGACTACACGCTGGAAAGTGTGCGCAGCCAGATAAGCATTGTAACACAGGAGCCTATTTTGTTCAACGATACTATTGCCAACAATATCCTACTAGGCAAGCAAAATGCTTCTAAAGAAGCTATTATAGATGCGGCTACCGTGGCCAATGCCTATAACTTCATTACCCAAAAAGAAGATGGCTTTAATGCCAATATTGGCGACAGGGGCAGCAAGCTAAGCGGCGGTGAGCGGCAAAGGCTTACCATTGCTAGGGCAGTACTGAAAAACCCGCCGATATTAATTTTGGATGAAGCCACATCGTCCCTAGACACAGAAAGCGAACGCCTAGTGCAAGATGCCATCAACAACATGATGCAAAACCGCACCAGCATTGTAATAGCCCATCGCCTAAGCACCATCCGCCATGCTGATGAAATAATTGTGCTGCAAAAAGGCAATATAGTAGAGCGTGGCAACCATGAACAGTTGCTAGCACTAGCGGGTGTTTATAAAAGATTGATAGATATGCAGGAAGTGAAATAAAAGTCGTAAGTCAAAAGTCATCGCATTTTTTATCTAGCGAATAAAGAAAGAGGCAGAAAGTCCCAATGTAGTTAACGCATCTGGACCTTTTTGACTTATTACTTTTGACTTACCACTTACGACTTATCACTTACGACTTACCACTATTCTTCCCTAAATTTTTTTTTTAGCTATGACAAATTTTATCCCTGTTTTTCCATTGGGCATTGTGGTGTACCCTGCCGAGAAGCTAAACCTCCACATTTTTGAGCCACGCTACAAGCAATTGATAACCGATTGCTTTGCCGAGGCAAAGCCTTTTGGCATACCTACCGTATTGGAAAACGGGGTAAACGAAATGGGCACCTTGGTAGAAATTACAGAAGTAGTAGAAGTATATGATGATGGCAAAATGGACATAAAGACCAAGGGCTTGCAGGTATTTAAAATGCTTGAACTGATAAAAGAAATCCCAGAGAAGCTTTACAGTGGTGCTATTGTAACTTATCCTGAAAACAATATGCGGCAAAACAATGTGATGATGGCAGAGATAGTATTGCTGGTTAGGGAACTGCACAGGCTGTTAAACATAGAAAAAGACTTTAAGAAACAGGACAATGAATTGCTAAGCTACGATATAGCCCACCACATAGGCCTGCCAGTAAAAGAAGAATATGTACTGCATGGGCTGTTGCTGGAAGCACAGCGGTTGAAGTTTATAAAAAACCACTTGAAAAAAGTAATACCTGTAATAGCCAATACCGAGAGCCTAAAGAAAAAAATACAACTCAACGGGCATTTTAGGGAATTGGGTGGGTTTAATTTTTAACCGTTTAATATTGCCTGCAAAGCTGCTATATTTTCTTTTTTATTGAACAATGCCTTTGCATTGATGGCAAAGCCTTTAATGGCTTTGCTAGATATAATTCCATTTTTGCCTTTAAATTCCAATTGATATGTATCTTTTTCCAGCAGATACTGCTCTACAGTTTGGTGTTGCGGGTCAATAAGCCAATATTCTTCCACCCCATGCAGGGCATAATCGGTAAACTTAATGCCCCTGTCGTTCTGTTCCGTGGAAGGGGATATAATTTCTGCTATAAAATCTGGGGCAGGGAACAACATTTGATTGTCTTTAAACTGGGTGGCTTTGCCGCTTTTAAAGAAAACAATATCTGGCTCGTAGCTGTTCCTGGTTAAGGCTATCATTCGTTTTTCAGCATCGGCCTCGCCTAGTTCATGCAAGTCAACATATGCACTAATTAGCCTTGAAAGCATTATCATGCAGTTCCCGTGTATCCTTTTTACAGGCGAGTGCATAATTACTTCGCCATTAATAAACTCTGCTTTATCATCTTCGGTAATGATGTTGTAAAAATCGTTGCGCAGCTTATCCTCTTCCAATATCATTTGGTTTAGTTCCTGCACCAAAAATTTCAGGTTGGGTTTTTGTTTCCATTCTTTAGCAATGTATCCATGGCTACTTATTTTACTGCTAAAATAAAAATTATTTTCCACTATTTATCAAATAAAATGAATGTACATTTAAAAGGATAGGTACTTTAGCAGCCTGCATGAAAAGTAAAATTACCGTCTGCTTCGATTTTGGGAATACACGCCTTAAATGTGCCGTGTTTGACAATGACATACTTAAAAAAGTAGAAGTATTGAAAGATGATAGCCCGGCGACTATTGAGTATTTATTGCACCAATACAAGCCGGATGCTTCTATACTTTCCTCTGTTATTAAACACGAGCCAGCTATAGAGGACCTATTAGCAGCAAAAACAACTTTCCACAAGCTGAACCACGCCAGCAAGCTGCCCCTTACTACACCGGTAGCCAAGCCAGAAACCATTGGGGCCGACAGGCTGGCTATTTGTGCTGCAGCAGTTACTTTATTTCCCAATCAGCATTGTTTGTCTATTGGGCTGGGCACCTGTGTTACTTACAATTTCACCAACAAATACCATGAATTTCTAGGCGGCAGCATTTCCCCTGGCCTGCATATGCGTTTCAGGGCAATGCACGAGCAAACAGCCTTTCTGCCTTTGGTAAAAGCCCAGCACAATTTCCCGCTAGTGGGGTACGATACAAATACCAACCTGCAAAGCGGCGTGATACTAGGCATGAGCAAAGAGATTGATGGCATAGTAGAGGCTTACCAAGAAAAATACAACAACCTGCAAGTGTTGCTTACTGGTGGCGACATGCCCTTTTTTACTCCTCATTTAAGAAGCAAGCTACTGGCAGATCCCAATTTATTGTACCAAGGGTTGTATGCCATTAGCGAGTGCAACAATGCTTAACCAAATTAATATGAATATCTTTGTATAATTAGAAATAGCGTTCACTCGTTTTTGAAATTGTGTATTATCATGGTTCCACCAATTTTAAATCCCCTCAAAGGGCAAATATACCCTTTCAAAACCTTGCTTATTTTTTCCATGCTTGGCTTTTTGCTAGGCAGTTGCGAGAATAACATAGAAACACTGAAAGCCCTAAGCGTTCATAAAACTGGCATAGAGGAAGGGAAAAACATAGAAAGCCTAATGACAAATGGCGGCAAGGCAAATGCAAAGCTTACCGCCCCATTGATGCTCCGCTACCAGACAGACAGTGCAAAAGTAGAATTCCCCAAATCGCTACATGTCGACTTTTATGATAGTGCCACTACCGTTGAAAGCCAACTATTTGCAAAATTTGGGCGGTATTTGGAAAATGATAACCGTGTGTTTTTGAAAGATAGCGTTATTGTTTTCAACCGAAAAAAAGATACCCTTTGGTGCAATGAGCTGTACTGGGACCAAGCAAAAGGCATTTTTTATACGGATAAGCCAGTTATCATTAGCCAGCAAAGCCCAAGGCAAAAAATTTATGGGCAAGGACTGAATGCCGATCAAAATTTTAAATGGTTTACCCTGCATAAAATTGGCAGAATAAACACAGGCAAGCAAAGCTTTATTAATATTGCAGACAGCGTTTATTAATTATGAGTTATGAATTATGAGTTAGGGGTTGATAGGGGCAGGGTGTCTTGATAAATATGTAATTCGTATAATTTATCCTAATTGTGTTACATAATTCATAACTCATAATTCATAACAAATGATTTATAACTCATAACTCATAACTAAAATGGGCCCTATAGGTGTTTTTGACAGTGGTTATGGCGGGCTTACTGTGTTGAAAGAAATAGTAAGGGAACTGCCCCAGTACAGTTATTTGTACTTGGGCGACAATGCCCGTGCGCCTTACGGTTCCCGCAGTTTTGAAACGGTTTACCAATACACATTGCAATGCGTGGAATGGTTTTTTAGCCAAGGCTGCCCTTTGGTAATACTGGCGTGCAACACGGCTTCTGCCAAGGCATTGCGGAACATACAGCAAAAAGACTTGCCCAGAATTGCCCCCGAAAAAAGAGTGTTGGGCGTAATAAGGCCTACCGCCGAAGTAATAGGGCAATATACCCATACCAACAAGGTAGGCATAGTAGGCACGTCTGGCACAGTACAATCGCAGTCGTACCCACTAGAAATTGCAAAGTCCTACCCCAAGATACAAGTTTACCAAGAAGCCTGCCCCATGTGGGTACCGCTAATAGAAAACAACGAATACAACAACCCCGGTGCCGATTATTTTGTGCAGCACCATATTCAGCATTTGCTGGAACAAGATAAAGAGATAGATACCCTGCTGTTGGCTTGCACCCATTACCCACTATTAATGGAGAAGCTAAAGCAATTTACGCCCAAAGGCATTACAATAGTATCACAAGGGGAGATTGTGGCTAAAAGCCTGGCGGACTACCTGCACCGCCATCCAGAAATGGCGGCCAACTGCTTACAGGACCCTGGCATACGTTTTTACACCACAGATTCCACAAAGGACTTCGACAGCAAAGCGGCTATTTTTTGGGGAAGCAATGTGCAATCTATACATGCAGCATTTTGAGTTTTCGATATTTTTTGCCGCAAATGCACGAAAAAGCATTGAGCAACAATGTATTATCGTTTTGCCAACCCACTCTAATTCATCATCCGCCGCATCATATTGCCATTTGCACGCATCATATTTTTAAACTGCCCGGGTATGGCAGGTTGCTGACCAGCAAACTTTCGCAGGTTATAGGTAAACGTAACGCTGAAATAGCGTTGCAACACATTGGTCTGCACATCCTGCACGCTGTTGTTGGTTACGGTACGGGTAATGCTCACATTTTGGTTCAGCAAGTCGTACATGGAAAATTTAAGCTCACCATTTTGTTTTTTAAACAATAGCTTGCTAAAGCTGGCATTCCAGAGTGGCACGCTGGTGTTGTACCCCTCTGTGCGGCCAGTATAAAAGGTATAATCAAAAGTACTGCCTAGTACCCATCCCCCTTTAAAGGTATAAGTAGGCTCGGCAGACAGGCTTTGCGTAAAATAGTCCGAGTTGCTTTGCACCTGTATAGAATTTTTTACAATGTTGTAGGTAGAGGTGGCGGTCAGGTTCAAATCTAGTTTTTCTTTCAGGTTCATCGTCCACCCTATGGTTTCGCCAAGGGTGGTATTGTTGTTATAGTTAATTGCTTTATTGATGAGGCTCACGCTGCGGTTGTAACTCACATTGGTACTGAAATTCAGGTTGCTTTTTGGGTTGGGCAACTGGAAGCCATAGTTAAAATATCCAGTTGCGCTATAGTTGCCGTTTAGGTTGGCATAGGTAGTGCGCTGCGTACCCGCTTTAGCACCGGAGGTATATTGCGTGATGTCGCTCACAATGGCATGGCTCGTCGCACTAAGGTTCAGCACTACAAAAATATTGCGTACTTTAAATACATCGAAAGAAGTATAAAACACACGCAGGGAGTGTACAAAAGATTGAGATAGGTTAGGATTACCCGTTACCACATTGGTTTGGTCGCTATTGTCTGGCACGGGTTGCAATTGCGATACGCTCGGCTGGTTGGTACGCCCACTATAATTCACCCTTAGGTTGCTGGTACGGCTAAAATTATAGGTGAAGTTGGCCGTGGGGTATAAATTGGTAAAGTTTTTACGAAAGCCCGTGTCCTTGCTTTGATTGGTGCTATTGAGCGTAGCAAGCTGCACCCCACTGGTAATGCCCAAATTGTATTTTGCATTTTGGATACGGTAGCCAAGCGTTACCCGGTTGCTATAGTTTATATTTTTAAACGTGTTGGTAAGGCTGTCCACAGGCAAGGTATAGCCCGATACGGTGTTGGCATAAGTATATTTATCTGCATTATTAATCTTGTAACTATAATTATATCCAATCTCTAACAATTGGTTTTTGCCAATAGGCTCTGTGTAAGACAATGTAGTACTGATGTTTTTAGCATCTGTATTGCTATTGTTTTCTTGGTCGGCAATCCTTGTTGCCGAACCAAAAACAGTTGTGGAATAATTGCTGCCGTCACCTTTATTGCTGCTTCCGCTACCAGTAAGGTTTATGGAATAAGTGCGCCCCTTTGTTTTAAAACGGTGCCTTAGCGTGGCATCCAGCGTGCCATTGTACCCATTATTGTCGCTATTGGTTCTTTGGTCCACATTGCTTAGGTCAGTGGTTTTATTCAACGTAGTATTTGTATTGGTAGTGCTTTGGTTGCTTGTTTGCTGGTAGCTAACATTTGGGCGTATAATCAGGGAAGTGTTGCTATCTATCGGCATTTCTATGTTGTAATTAAACCGATGGTTTTGGCTTTTATTCAACGAGCCACTGGTTTGGTTTGCATCTTGCGTAGAATCTGGGTTGCTGTTAAACCGCTGCGTAAGGCTTTTAGACTGGTTGTTGATAGCCAGGTTATTGTAAAAATAACTGCCATACGCTTCTGTTTTCTTACCCCATACATCCCTGTAATTGATACCACCTGCCCATGTGGTAGTAATACCGTTGCTGCTGTTGCCAGCACCCAGCCCTTGCACCACGTTAGCAACAGCCCCGCCACCTCCTCCTCCATTGCCACGGCCACCGCCACCACGGCCTACTGCACCCAAAATATCCTGCACGGTAAATGCCTGGCGGTTTACGTTGTTCCCTTCGCCTAGTATGCTTATTTGCTGGTTATTGTTAAACACATTCAGGTTCAGGCTGCTTTCGTACCTGCCTTGGTCGCCTCCGCCTGCCATTGCCTTGCCAAAAATACCTTTCCTTTTGTCTTTTTTAGTAGTAATGTTTATTGTTTTGGTGCGTGTACCATCGTCAAAACCGCTAAATGCACTTTGGTCGCTTTGGGCATCGTATATCTGTATCTTATCTACAAAATCTGGGGGCAGGTTCTTGGTGGCCATCTTGGGGTCGTCCCCAAAAAAACGTTTGCCATCTACCAGCACACGCTGCACCTGCTCTCCTTGAGCTTTTATAGTGCCGTCTTTAGCCACCTCCACACCTGGCAATTTCTTTAGCAGGTCTTCCACAACGGCGTTGGGCTTGGTTTTAAAACTGCCTGCATTGTATTCAATCGTGTCTTTCTTTATGTTTATAGGGCTTGTTTGCACCACCACTTCGTTTAAATCTTGCGTTTTTATTTTCATGTAAATATCCCCAAGGTCTACCACGGGGTGGTCTTTACTAAACGTAGCTTTGCGGTTTATGGGTGTATAGCCTTCAAAACTTACCTGCACCAAAAAACTGCCAAATGATACGTTTTTTATCTCAAAACTGCCGTCAGCTACCGATAAGCCAAACACTTCCAGCGTAGAATCTTGCGCATCTAGCACTGTTATAGAAGCGTCTTTGAGTGATTGCTTGCCAACACTGTCTATCAACTTGCCCCTCAAAATGCCTTTTGTCTGGGCAAAAGCACTAGCAGCAAAAATGAGCATAAGGGCTAGAAGGTAATATTTATACATAAGCGAGGTATTAAAGGGGCTGCTAAAAAATCCAGTTTTTTCAATTAGTAAGCAAGCTAAAAGTATAGTTTACTGTACCGACAAAAAAATCGGTGAGCGGGAGTTTGGCAGGGTGCATAAAAGTATTCCGCTAAGCAACTGATGTTTAGCCTATAACAACCTACTATACAACCAAGGTTCATCTCAAATTGGCCTACAAAGCCCCGAAGGGGTGTCATATACAAGCGATGGGGTGCATCCAGTCGAACTGTGTGCATTTCAAATCTTTGCTTTTTATTGTCCTTAGTTTCTATTCAAAGGAGGCATGGCTAATTGATTTAGCTAGACCCCAAACCTAACCCCACCCTCGCCCAAGAAGGGAAAACGAAGGCCTAAGCGAAGATTTGAAATGTCTTTTTTTTCTTGATTTATTTTTTTTTCGAGCCTGTCTTTTTGTTTTTAACTCATTAATAATCAGCTATTTTTTGCTTTTTAAGCCTCGTTTTTTATGATAATTTAAGTGAATTTTATGATAACGTATTGATAATGGAATGATAGTTTTATGATAATGGAATAATAATTTATTGATAATAAACTGATAAGATTTTGATAGTGAATTATCATTTTCCTAAGCCTACTACCAACTGGTGCATGGGCTAAAGCTAGGGTGGCTAGTTCCTGTTTTAATGTAAAGTTGGCATGGATATGTATAAAGCCCAATATAAAAATCCTATATGGGGGAAATATGCCCCCATAGGCATCCAAAATTTCCCCCATATAGGAAAGTTGTTGAGCCGTAAAAAGCATGGCATTGACTTATATATTCCCTGCTTCTGTCAAATAAAAAACAACAAAAAACGAAATTTTGAAATGCACCCATCGAACTGGATGCATTTCAAAATTTTTCGCTTTGCTATTACAATGCTAATTCTTAGGAAGAAAACATCTGTTTGATTGCGCTGATGCCATCGGCATCAAATGTTTATAGAAGACAATTGATACACAACACACATGCGACCCCGAAAGGGTCGAAGGATAGCGGCCTTTTTGATTTCTATAAACGTAAAATCCCGACGGGATTAGCGTAGATTTATCAAAAATGCTGGAGCTATAGCGAAAAAATCCTATAAAACCAATTAGCCACGAATGCACGAATAGCACTAATTTTTTATATTAATTGGTTGTCTGTAGCTAAAGACCAGTTGCTTGTAGGGAGACTTTTATGCACCCATCGAACTTTTTTGCAAGGTGTACAATGAATAAAAACATTATTTTTGTACTAGAAATTAGCCTAACAAAACTATTTACAGCGTTAATGTACTTGTAGTAAAATAATAGTTATTTTTTTATAATATTAAAATAGTGCTTTTTCATAAATAGGGGCTTGTTTTTATAGGCAAAAAATAAGCATAAAATGCGCACAAATCACTCATAAAATAGGCACAAAATAAGCATAAAACACGCATAAAAATTTTCCTTTAGTGTTGATAATCAAAGATTTACAATAGCGGAAAGCATTTTTCAAAAATACAAAAGCAGGAAAAAAGACCCAAAAATTACAAAACCGAAACTATTTTAATAAAAATCGAAAAAACTTTTTATGCACCCAACCCTTCCTGCCATCGCTTATATTTGCACCATGATACACAAACAGACCCTGATAGAAGCAACCATGGCGGGTGCTGCTATAATGAAAGAATATTTCGACAAGCAATTTACCATCAGCAGCAAATCGGCCTTGAACGACCTTGTAACTGAGGTTGACCATAAAAGCGAGGAAGCTATTTTTGATATTATAAAAAAACGCTTCCCCGAGCATTATATTTTAAGCGAGGAATCGGGACCAATAGTGCAGGAAAGCAGTTACAAATGGATTATAGACCCTATTGATGGCACTATCAACTATGCCAATGGCATACCTATTTGCTGCGTGAGCATAGGGCTAGAAAGGAACGGAAAAATGGAAATGGGTGCTGTTTATAACCCCTTTCTAAATGAATTTTTCTTTGCTCAGCGTGGCTTTGGGGCTACGCTGAACGAAAAGAAAATACATGTAAGCGACAAAGACGAGCTTACCAAAAGCTGCTTGGTTACTGGGTTTCCTTACACCTACCTCGATGCCCCTAACGGTCCTTTGCAGGTTTTTGAAAAATTAATCCGCAAAGGGATACCGGTAAGAAGGCTGGGCAGTGCCGCTATCGATTTGTGCTGGGTGGCAGCAGGCCGTTTCGATGGGTTTTATGAACACAAGCTACAAGCTTGGGACAGTGCTGCAGGCTACTTGATTGTAGAAGAAGCGGGTGGAAAAGTTACCAGCCTAAACGGCGATTACTACGACCATTACCAGCCTGGCATTATTGCCACCAACGGCAGAATACACACAGCGTTGCAATATGCTATAAATGGGGGGGAAGTGGCTTAGTGAGTTGTCAGTTGTCAGTGGTCAGTTAAGGAAGTTGTATGTAGGGTGTATTGCATACGTCCAGTATAATTTTTCTTCTTTTTTTTCCTTAGTGCCACTTTGAGCCTTTGTGTCTTAGTGGCGAAATCTTATTTAACATGCCGGATAGCAACAGGACAGAAATAGCCGCTTTGGGCGAGTTTGGTTTGATAGAACACCTGACAAAAAATTTTGAAATACACAATGCCTCCACTGTGCTTAGCGTTGGCGACGATGCAGCCGTGATAGACCATTTTGGCAAGCAGACCGTTATTACCACCGATTTGCTGATAGAGGGCATCCATTTCGATTTGATGTACACCCCTTTAAAACACCTTGGCTATAAAAGCGTTGTTGTAAACCTAAGCGACATTTATGCCATGAACGCCACTCCTACTCAAATAACTGTAAGCATTGGCATCAGTAACCGTGTTAGTTTAGAAGCATTGGACGAGTTTTACGAAGGGATTTATGCGGCTTGCGAAAAATATGGGGTGGATTTGATTGGTGGCGATACCTCCTCTTCTCAAAAAGGTTTTATCATATCTGTTACGGCCATAGGCGAAGTAACGCCAGATAAATTTGTAAAAAGAAGCACTGCCCAAAAAGGCGACTTGATTTGTGTTAGTGGCGATGTAGGCGGCTCTTTCCTTGGCCTTACCTTGATGGAAAGGGAGAAGCAGATTTATTTGGAAAATCCAAAAATTCAACCCGACCTAGAGGGGGAGGACTACATAGTAGGCCGCTTGCTAAAGCCAGAAGCCAGGAAAGACATTATTGCCTTTTTTGCTGAAAATGATATTGTGCCAACATCTATGATGGACGTAAGCGATGGCGTAAGCAGCGAGGTATTACACCTTTGCAGGCAAAGCAGCCTTGGCTGCGTGCTGTACGAAGACAAGTTGCCCATTCATGAAGCAGCTCGCAAAGCAGCCTTTAAATTCGGGCTAGACCCAACCGTATGTGCCTTGAACGGCGGAGAAGACTATGAGTTGATTTTCACCCTGAAACAAGCTGATTACGACAAAATAACCCTGAACGAAGAAATTGCCGTGATTGGCTACATGGAAGATTTGGAAAAGGGTTGCAAGTTTATTACCAAAGGGGGCAACACGCACAACATTACTGCACAAGGATGGAACGCATTTGTAAAATAATAGTTTGTTTCTCCACTATGGCTCGAATTTTTTGGTGTAATGCTTAGGTTTGATATTCCCCCAATGAAGCAGGGGTTTCCCATACTAGCAACCTCATCCTTTAGCAGTAAACTGTCAACGCTTATACTTATTAGTATAATCCACTCATGGCATCAAATTAGTACACCTATCATAAAATGATAGACATGCAAAAAAATACACTTATCCTGTTTGTAATTACCAGCATCTTCTTGGTTTGCAATAGCTGCAAGCATTCTTCTAAAACAACCAATAACCCTACTCCTTACCGCACAACTGATAATTTGCCGCACCCTTACGATACAAAATCTATAAAAAACTTTAGTAAAGTAATTGGATGGAAGGATGGAGCAGTACCTACTGCCCCTACCGGGCTTACCGTCACCAAATTTGCAGATGGGCTTTCACATCCTCGATGGATATATGTAGGCAATAATGGCGATGTCTTTATTGCAGAATCCAACACCATTTTAAAAGGTGTTTTAAAAATTGGGGCAAAAGTTTCCCGGAAAATAAAAACACAGCATATTGGCGAAAGCGAAAACAGGATAACTATGTTCCGTGATGAAAATAAAGATGGCATTCCTGAAAAACGCTATGTATTTGCCGAAAACCTAAACCAGCCATTTGGGATGCTCATCCTAAACAATCATTTTTATGTGGGCAATACAGACGCATTACTACAATTTGATTACAAAACAGGCGATACTGCCTTAGTGGGTACTGGCAAAACCATAGTATCACTACCCGCCGGCAAGCACAACCGCCATTGGGCAAGGAATATTATTGCCAATAAAACAGGCGACAAAATATACATAGGCGTTGGCTCTGGTACCAATGTAGCCGAGGAAGGATTGGACAATGAAATAAGGCGGGCAGATATATTGGAAGTAAACCCAGATGGTACAGGCGAGAAAATTTATGCTTCTGGCCTAAGAAACCCTTGCGGTATGGCTTGGGCACCAGGCACCAATACATTATGGACAGCCGTAAATGAAAGGGATGAATTAGGTGATGAACTGGTGCCCGATTATTTAACCAGCGTAAAGGAAGGCGGCTTTTATGGATGGCCTTATTCTTATTTTGGCCAGCATGAAGATCCTAGGATGACGGCACAGCCTAGACCAGATCTTGTAAGCCAGGCAATAATTCCCGATGTTTCTTTAGGTGCACACACAGCTTCGCTAGGGTTGGCATTTTATACTAAAAAAGCATTCCCTGCAAAATACCATAATGGAGCATTTATTGCACAACATGGTTCCTGGAACAGGAAAGAATTATCAGGATACAAAGTGGTTTTCGTACCGTTTACCAATGGCAAACCATCCGGCTTGCCTGAAGATTTTTTAACAGGCTTTAAAATAGTGGGTTCAACAGATAGCGAAGTAAGAGGGCGACCTGTAGATGTTGCTTTACTAGCAGATGGGTCTATGTTAGTAACAGATGATGTAAGCAATACTATATGGCGGGTAACTGCTAATAAATAGATATATAAAATGGCCAGCAAAAAGAATTTTGCTGGCCATTTTTGGGTTTTACAGGAATGCTTATCTATTTTGTAAGCAAGCCATCCACTGTGATGGTGCCATATAAGAACGCACCAATAGTTGGGCCGCCTGCATACTGAATGTATTTGATGTTCAACAAATCAGATGCGCCTAGCTTGATGGTTGACTTAAGCGATGGCAGCTTGAAGCTCACTTGCCCATCGAATGTGCTGAAAGCACTTATATCACCTGTTACCAATGGGCTTTCCCACAGGAAGGCATCTTGCCATTTCCACACTACATTAAAACCAATGTTCTTGAATATTTCCCTGTTGCCAAAAGAAACATTGCCAGCCCAATGCGGCGTGTTGAATCCAGTTACAAATATGTCGTTGCTGCTGCCAGTGGCTATATTGTTGTAGTTGATATTGCCACCAATGATATACTTCCCAGACACATTGTAAGTTACACCCAAAGAAGCCCCATAGTTGTTGTAATCGTTCTTGGCATTGGTATAAACCCTGTACCTGTCTTGCCCTTGGCTAGCTGCGTTTCCAGTTGCAGGAGTTGCGGCTTTAGCGTCTCTATTTCTATTCAGCATAGACAATACGGCCGAATCAGTACCAACTGTTTGCCCCTTAGGTACAAACACCTGCACCTGACCCAAGAAACCATTATACACATTGGTATAAGCATCAAAGTCAATTACCAGTTTGTTGTCTAGCAATACACTCTTGTACCCAATTTCAAAAGAGGTAATTTTTTCTGGACGAGCAGTTGGCAGGTTTGCAACTTGCAACAAATTTTTGTATCTTAATGCTGCTGTGTCTGACCCTTTTGTATAGGTGTTTACAGCATCATTGAAATTAGCCACAGAAGATTGGTAGTAACTGTTATTTAAATAGTTTAAGCCATCGTTAATAAATGGCAAACTGCCTACGCGCTTTACACGGCCATTATTTACATAAGACAATGCTTCAAACAAAGAAGGGAAACGATAACCTTGCTGGAAAGTAAAACGGAAATTGTGCTGTTGGTTCACTGTGTAAACTGCCGCAACCCTTGGGGTGATTTTCGGGTCGAAATAAGGATTGTAATCATAACGTACAGAACCAAATACTTTCAATTTTTCTTTAAAGAATGTTTTGGTAACCTGTGTGAAACCACCGAATTTCTTGTAATATACATTGTTGCCATAACTGCCATTAATTTCTTTGTTACGGTCAGCTATTGAGCGGTCAAAGTCAACAAAGTTGTTGCCATCAGGTGTTATTGAATAAACCCTTGCATCACCACCAACCAACAAGTCGAATATCTTCACTTTTTTGCTTAAATCCCATTGAGCTTCTGCATGGTACAGATGGCTTTTTTGTATCAATGCCGCACCACCTGTTACAGGAGCATCAGGAATTAAACTAGATTTAATATCCCAATTGTTAATATGGCGTATAGTATCTATAAGGTTTGTGAATCGTTGTGAACCAGGTTCTGCCCTGCCTGCATCAGCTGCTATTCTTGCAAGCCTGTTTGCTTCTGCTAGATTTGCAGAAGTAAGTGGCCCATTTTTACTAACAAAACTTGTAAGTGCGTTAGTATATTTTGTAGCCCATTGCGAATTGGAACCTCCCGTATACAAATCTAGGTTGTCTGCCAAAGGTTTCACATTATATGAATCTCCAGTACTTTCTATTGATTCATAAGCTCGCACCACAAAGTCTGCTCCTTTCAACTCTATTTTATGGTTCTGTACCAGTACATTGTTCAATTGTACTTTGTTACCTCTTTGAAAAACCCCATCCATTTTACCTACACGGTAGTTATAAGATAATTCCAAACGGTCAGATAACCTGTAGTACAAGCCCGCATCAAACTTTATGTTTTTTACAGCTGGCTGTATTAAGTCTTTTTCCCAATAGCCCGTCCGTGCAACTGTAACTGGGCTTGACTTGCCATTAATGGTCTCCGTTATAGCTACTGTATTGCTGCCAGCAAGCGCATCGTCGCCATATTTGTTCCAGCCATCAAAAGCAGGGTTGTCAGCATCTGAGTTAAAAGCAGCAAAACCAGGATTAACAGAACTTGGGTTAGCCGTTTTTAAATTGTTGGTGTTTTGGTTTTTCCTTGTGTCTGCTAGCCAGTCTGTGCCATGCAGATAGCTGCCGTTTACCTTAAAGGCAAATTTGTTATTAATTGCTTGCGCATAGCGTATGGCTGTTTCTGTAAGCAAGCTGCCATCCCTGCCTGTGCCCCCCAAATGGTTCAAGCCAAATTTTTGGTAAACACACAAGCCCTGGTGCGTAAAAGGGCTTTTAGTAATCAGGTTAGCCATGCCGTTTATGGCGTTCATGCCATATAGTGCAGATGCTGCGCCGGGTGTAATTTCCACGCTTGCAATGTCTAGCTCCGTTGGCCCGATGGCGTTGCCCAAAGGAACACCAAGGGTTGCAGCTTGCATATCTACCCCATCTACCAACTGCATGAAGCGGAAGTTGTTCGGGATGTTGAAACCACGGGTATTAGGTACTTTAAAGGTAAGGCTAGAGGTAATCATCTGTACGCCTTTTACGTTTTCCAACGCATCGTAAAAACTGGGGGCTGGGCTTTCCCTAATAGCCCTGATGTCTAGTTTCTGGATAGCCACCGGCGATTTTAAAATGCTTTCTGCAACACGGGATGCAGTTACTACTACTTCCTTGCCCAGGAAACTCTGGGTAGAAAGGGCAATGTTTAATTTAGAGTCCACACTTGTTACCACAAATTCCTGTGGCTGGTAGCCTATTGATGAAAATTGAAGTGTAAAGGGGAATTTCAACTTTGTGCGAAGGGTAAACTTTCCTTTACTATTAGTAATGGTACCCGCTATTGCACCTTTTACTTGGATGCTTACACCTTCTAATGCTTCTTTTTTCTCTTGGCCTACTACTTGTCCAGATATTTCAATAACGCTGTTTTCTTGTGAAAAAGAGGTAAAATATAGCCCCATAGAAAATACAAATAATAAAAAACCTTTTGCGAAATGCCGCTTTGCTTCCTGTAATTGTTCCATAAATCCTTGTACTGTTTTACTCATGATGGTTGGTTGAGCTATTAATGAAAAAAATAAATAGTCTATTTTATTTGTAGAATAACAATGTAAGCGTTTGCTATTCAGGTATTTGTGCGAAAGAATTATGCCTCCAATGGGCAACAACAATAGTGGTAGGTATTGTATTGGCAGTTGAATGTATTATCCAAGAAAGTGATTTCTTCTCGAGCTATCAGCAAATAAGGTGAAGCACGAAGCCGAATAGGCTTTAAAGCAGTAAAATATGCCGTTTTTTGTTTCATTGGCGGCAAATATATATAACCCTACTCAAATAATAGACTTTTACTAAAAATTGTTTTTAAAATATTTTTGAAAGGTATTTGCCACGAAGACAGAAAGGGGCAATAAGGATTTAAGAAAAAGAAAGAAAAGAAGAAACTGTTTTGTGCTCTCTTATTCCCGTACAAGTTTTTTTCTTTCTGCTGCTATGGTGTTTGTAGCGTAGTAGTAAAAACATAAAGCCAATGTGGAGAGGAATTACTAATTTTCAAATGAGATTATCCATTATGAGTTATAAGTTTGCAAATTCTCTCATAACTCATCATTCATAACTCATAATTACAAATAGTGTCTTTAAAAGTATATAATTCGCTTTCTAGGAAAAAAGAAGTTTTTAATAGTATTACAGAAGGCCATGTGGGCATGTATGTGTGCGGACCCACTGTAAGTGGTGAGAGCCATTTAGGCCATGCAAGGCCGTACATTACATTTGATGTAATCCATCGCTACCTAAAACACTTGGGCTACAAAGTACGCTATGTGCGCAACATAACCGATGCAGGGCATTTTGAGGAAGAAGGACGTGAGGCAGAAGACAAAATAGCTAAAAAAGCATTGCTGGAACGATTGGAGCCGATGGAGCTGGTTCAGAAATACACCAATCTTTTTCACTGGGCCATGAATGAGTTTAACACCATTGCACCTAGCATAGAGCCTACTGCCACAGGGCATATCATAGAGCAAATTGTAATGATTGAAAAAATCATCAAGGATGGATATGCGTATGAGGTAAATGGTTCTGTTTATTTTGACGTGGAGAAATACAATATAGATTTCTCGAAAGTTGGGATGCCTTATGGCATGTTGAGCGGCCGAAACCTAGAAGACCAGCTAGATACTACCCGCGACCTGGACAACCAAGAGGAAAAACGCAACAGGGCTGATTTTGCCTTGTGGAAAAATGCGCCGCCAGAACATATTATGCGTTGGCCAAGCCCTTGGGGAGAAGGCTTCCCGGGATGGCATGTAGAGTGCAGTGCCATGAGTAACAAATATTTGGGCGACCAGTTTGACATACATGGCGGCGGCATGGACTTGCAGTTCCCGCACCACGAATGCGAGATTGCCCAAAGTGCCGTATTTAACCATAAAACAATGGCTAAGTATTGGATACACAACAATATGATAACCATCAATGGCCGGAAGATGGGCAAAAGCTACAACAATGTGATTAAGCTTAGTGAAATGTTTACGGGAGGGCATCCATTGCTGGAGCAGGCTTACCACCCTATGACCATCCGTTTCTTCATACTGCAAAGCCACTACCGCAGCACACTCGATTTTGGGAACGAAGCTCTAAAAGCAGCCGAAAAGGCCTTCAAGCGGCTGTGGGAAGCCTATTTGGTTTTGCAAAAACTAGAGGCTTTGCCATTAACCGTTGACAGTAAACAGTTAAGTGAGGATGGGGAAGATTTGAATTCTAAAGTAAACTTGTTGATTGCAGACTTTGACGAGTTTATGAACGATGATTTCAATACAGCAAAAGTATTGGCCAATATGTTTGAGCTGGTGCCCATCATCAATGGCATTAAAGACAAGCATATTCCTATAAACGCTTTAGAGCCTGCCACGTTGAAGCTGCTGCAAACACAAATGAAAGTGTATATAGAAGATGTGTTTGGCTTGAAGCATGACCAAGAAGTGGGCAACAAGCTAGACGGAGTGCTGCACCTAATGATGGCCTTGCGCAAAGAAGCCAAAGCCAATAAAGACTTTGTAACCAGCGACAAAATACGCAATGAACTATCTGCCCTGGGCGTGCATTTGAAAGACGAAAAGGATGGGGGGATGAGCTATAGCGTGGAATAATAGGTTTATATTTGAAAGGAGTGATTAAATTTTATGTTACTACTCAGGTGCAAGTTTGTTTAATCTGCCACGAAGGCACGAAGGCACGAAGACACAAAGTTTTAAGAGAGGAAGTAGAAAAGAAAAAAGAAGAAAAATTATATTATCAATGTCTTTTAAACTTCTTTTTTCTTCGTGTTTTTATGCCTTCGTGGCTAAAAAGCATATTCGATGTGGTGAGTAGTAACAATTTTATTATTTCAAGTAATTATGCAAATAATATGAACTGGCAAGAATATAGTGTTTCAGATAATCAAGTTTTGCTAGGTAAGCCTGCTATAAAAGGTACAAGGATATCTGTTGAGCTTATTTTAGAACTGCTATCACTTGGATGGACAGAACAGCAAATTTTTGAGTCATACCCAACAATTACCAAGGATTCCCTGAAAGTTGTGCTTGGATATTTATAAGATTACATTAAACAAGAACTTTATTTTTCAATTCCAGCATAATTATGTTTTTGGAAAACGAAAATTTTCCACGGCCTAGTACTATTTTGTTGAGGGAGCATGGCTATATCATAAAAAGCATACAAGAAGATTTTCCTGGTATATCAGATGATGAAGTCATAAAAATAGCTATCGAATTAAACTTGATTTTACTCACTTTGACCGTGATTATGGTGAGCTTATATTCAAGTATTCAAATAAAAAACCTCCTGCTGTTGTGTTTTTAGAGAAAAGGGTAGTTCTCCATTATTTGCTGGGTTTTCTATTTTGAAATTGCTTGCAGATGATAATTTTAAAATAAAGGATGCGTTTACTGTATAGATGAAAAGAACATACGTCAAAGTTTTTATAGGTAATCTAATAAAATCCTATAAGGTTTTTGAAATCTTATAGGACTTATCCAAAATTTGCAACCCTAAAACAATTTTCCCTGCCCACCTGGTCTTTGAAACCTGCTACTGTCCAGCTCCAAGCGCTCGTCGTTCAGTCCATAAATTTTATTGTATTTTTTGTATTGCTGGCGTACCAAATCGGCTATTGGGCCTTCGCCATGCATACGGATGCCGTAGCGGCTGTAGTTTACTTTGCCGCCATGACCCGTCTCTATCAAATGCCATACTTTGTCTGCCCTGTCGGGGAAGTTTTTATACAGCCAGTCGTGGAATATCAGCTTGATTGCCCCATTCAGCCGGATGAATGTGTAAGCACTAAAAATAGCCCCGTTTTCGCTGGCAGCTTTCATGATGCGCTGCATCTCATGCTCGTTTAGGCCGGGTATCATGGGGCCAAGCATTACGCCCATACGCACGCCTGCCTGGCTTAGTTCGCTAATTACCCTTAAACGCTGCTTGGCAGTTGTGGTGCGAGGTTCCATCACACGACGCAAGTCTTCCTCAAAAGAGGTAATGCTAACCAGCACGCTTACTAGTCTTTTGTCCGCCATTTTTTGCAGCAAGTCTTTGTCCCGCAAAATGCCAGCATTCTTGGTAATAATGCCTACTGGCTGGTTAAACTCGTTGCACACTTCCAGCAACTGCCTGGTAATCCTAAACTTCTTCTCGGCAGGCTGGTAGCAATCCGTATTACCACTAAGCGAGATGGGCACAGATTCCCATTTAGGGTGCATTAGGAACTTGCGTAGCAAATCAGGTGCATTCGTTTTCACAATTATTTTTGTTTCAAAGTCAATGCCTGCGCTCCAGCCCCAATATTCAAAACTGTTGCGGGCATAGCAGTAAATACACCCATGCTCGCAGCCTTGGTAGGGGTTCATGCTGTACATCATGCCAACATCGGGGCTTTCTACTTTGTTTACTATGCCTTTAGCATGGTCTTCAATGTAGATGGTTTTCGGGTTAGGCTCCGTCCAATCGTCTATAGATTCTATTTGGTCTTTTATGCGTTCGTTCTTCAAAAAACGGTTTCGGGGGTTGAACTGTGCGCCACGACCATTGATATAATTATTTTCTTCGTCCATGATTTTATTTTTAGCTAAACCTACTCTTTGCCTCTCCCCTCTTTTTCTCTTCTTAAAACATACTCGCCTGCACCAGCTTGGTTATTTGGTTTAGTAAGGGGAAATTAGCCACCATTTTATACCCCTTTCGTCCTTCGGCACGTTTTAGCAGCATTAACTCGTTTACCATGAACGAGGCATTAAAAGGTGTGTTGCTATATTCCAGCCAGCCTTTTTCGTATTGCCATGGCAATAATTTGTTGGCCAGTACCATATTGGCTTCTGCAATAAAATGAGGCTTATGGGTGGCATCCATTTTTAATATGGCTTGCGTTTCCTTCAATGCTTTAGACAGTTCTGCTATTTGGTTGGTGGTTTGTGTTTGTATAAAAATAGTATGTGATGGGTGGCTGCCAAAGCCATCAAGCATTATTCTGAAAGGTGAATTGCACTTGGCAATATTGCTTAGCCGATGAGTAATCCTTTGTTCTACCAATTCGTACTGGGTAAATTGCAAAAGGGCTATCTGCGGTTTTGAGTACAATGCTTGTGGGCATTGGTACGCTTCCGAGAATGTTTTCTTAAGTAATCAGACACAATTATCTTGCTATTATTTCGTTTATAATAGTATGGGCATACAAGTA
>NZ_JBKHKJ010000022.1:0-88228 GCF_046546515.1 Parasediminibacterium schistidii
ATTAAATGAAAAGAAAAAAACAGTGTAGTGCGAAATGAAGACCTAAATTCTCCACTAACGCACGCCTTTGGCGGTGGCTTCACTACGATTTAAACCCTTTTATTTTCAAACATCCTGCACTTTATCAACCACCTATCAAAGCTACACGTTACAAACATGGGGTAGCATCTCTTTTTTAGTCAAGTGTGTTAGCGGGTAAGTTGCCACATAAATTTTTAATTAACACTCTTATTTTTTAATAGCAGTACCCCCTAACTTATTTTTGTAGTAATGAGTTGACCCAATTTCAGATGTAGCTTTATTATAATAATCTTCTATTTTCAAAATGCCATCTGTCATTTTACCTGATTCTAATTGAATAGATGCATCTTCATAATAAATCGTACCACTAGGACTTTGTAACTTCTTTATTCCCCTTATGATAATTGGGTTATTACAAGTATTCTTGTACCCTTCCTTAATTGTACTATATCCAGGTTTCCATCTATATTTAGTTTCGTATCCTAATGTGTTACCATTTGTGGCAATTATCTCTTGCTGATATGATTGCGAATATCCAGGAGTAGTGTAAGATTCATTTTCAATCTTTAAGCATGAAAAATTAAAACTATATTGAGCCGCATTCTGTACTTTCATTACATCTTGATAAGAATTTTTTATTTGTTTCTCAAAAGCAATTCTTTCTGCCTCAGCTTCTTTTGCCATTTGAATGGCATTTAATGAATCGCGAACTTTTGCATCTCTTTTTTCTTTTATATCGGCAAACGCATTTTCAGGGGTAGTTTGATTTTGCAAAAGATAATTTTCAACAGACCATCCGTAGGAAAGATACCTACCTTTGGTTCTATTATCACCATAACCATCAATTTTCAAACTCATTATTATATCTCCATTAGGTTTACTTGATAAAGTTATTACCCCTACCCAACCTCCTTTAAAAAAAGGATTTTTTTGCCTATATGGTTGTCCATCTTTAAAATTTCTAAAATTATCTAATTTAAATGTTTGAGGTTGTTCATTTATAATAGCAACACCATTTGGTATTATAATATCAGAAATACCACCATCGAAAAAAACGATAGCTTTATTTTCAATGGCAGCAATATTTGCTTTTAAATTATCAGTGTTAAAAATGGGACGTTTAACAACATTGTTTTCTGCTTTAAAGACAATATTATCTGGAGACCAAACACATTTCCAATTTGGTTTGTATCCAGTTGGATATTTGCCCTTTATATATAATATTAAGTTTTTAGCTATTTCAACTTTTGTGGTGTTTGGTTCAACAGTCGTAACTATAATATCTTTTTCATCTTTTAATTCTGACAATAGGGGTCGTGTGGTGGTTGGAGCATTATACTTTCTCATTTCTGGAACATATATTTTAGTTTCAGACTTATTTGTTTCGGGCTTTGTAGTTTGAGGTTTAGTCTCTGTTGGTTTTGCATTGGTTGTTTCTTTTGGAGTCGAAACAGTTCCAGTAACTTCTTTTACAGTGCTTTTTACTTGTTTTGCTGCGTCTTGCACTTCTTTAGCTTTCTTTTTTATATCATTCAATAATTGTGCTTTAGACTGCAAAGATGAAAAAACAATACTGATAATTAGTGCAATAGGGATAGCTTTTCTTAAACTTTTTGGAAAAAGCATATTTGTTACTTTTTTTTCTTTCATACCATAAAAATTTTTGCCTACTCTATTCCGTTTTTGGCATTCCCGTAGCTCTTTTTACAAAGTGACAGCCACACTTTTAAGTATTTAAAATATTAATTTACACTATTCTAAGGCTAATCGAAGAAATTAAACTAAGTACAGTGTAAACTAAATATTTTATGTTTTGCTAGACCTCCCCAACCCTCTCCAAAGGAGAGGGAGCTAGCCTCCGACAAAAATCAAGTACTTTATTTTTTAAGTTTATTTAGTTTACACTGTACTAAGTAGGATGAAAGGTTTTAGCACAATAAATGCACTTTTGCTTTAGCCAATTAGCTAAAGACAGTGTTTGGTTCAGTAGTTTTAATTTTGACATCGCTCACCAGAGCCGTGGGTTTTAAACCTAATGCTGACTGTTGCACACGGGTTGCACACAACTCATAAATTTCCGCAACTCAATTGCATCAATCCACTTAAAAGTAGCAGTATTGCCACATATTTCATAAGCTGCTTAGAAATAATTTTCCTTCCCTCACCTCCTCAAAATCTCATTCAATCGTGTATTTTCCTTTTGGGTATCGGCCAATTGTTGTTGCAGGGTGGCTATTTGTTCAAATTTCCCGAAAGTTTAAACTTTCGGGATGCTGCACTTATTACTTACCACTTACGACTATCTCACCACCATCCGCCACAACTGCAACATGCTACCAATAAAAAAGATAATGCCCATGGTAATGTTCAAGGATTTGTTGCTAACGTTTAGCTTGTTGATGATATAGTTGCCGCCATATATATACACCAGCAAGCCAGTAACCGTGCCAATGCCAGCACCTATTGTAAATAAATTGTACTCGAAAGTTACAGGCCGCAACACTTTCCATTCCAGCATATAGCTGCCCCACAACAGCCAAAAAGGTATTTGTGCAGGGTTCATGGCACTAAGGCTGGCGCCTAGCACAAAACGGTTTATCTTGTTTTCCAGCACTGGGTTTTTTCTTTCGGGCGGGTGGATAATGGCACTCCTGATGCTCATTACCCCCAATGAAAAAAACAGGATGACCGCCGCCCAGCCAATGGCAGTAAAAATGGTAGGGTGCTGGTAAATAAGGTCTATGCCAGAAAGGGATACCCGCAGGTACACCATTTCTACCAAAGCCACACCCCAGGCATACATTAGGGCAGGTTTCAAACCCTCCCTTACCCTTATTTGCGTAGCCGTAATGCTCATGCTCCCTAAAGGCAGTTGGCCAAACAAACTAAGCAACCAACCTGCAATGACAACGAATATTAAAGCCCACATTTAAATTATTTTGAGTTTTAAATTTTGAGTTTTAAATTATTTTGTAGGCATGAAGGAACTCTAAGTGTAAAAGCTATTGATAGCATAATTCTTTTCTTTTTCTTCTTAAAACTTTGTGCTTCTTTGAGTCTTCATGGCTTCGTGGCAGATTAACTAAAATTGTACTTGAGTTATAAACAAAGATTTTAAATATACAACTTCAATTCCTAATTCTTAATTTATAATTCCTAATTCTGCTTAGTGCCTTCGTGGCAGATTAACCAAACTTGCACTTGAGTAGTATCTTTATTTGTAGTAAGAAATCAGCCACTGTATAGCCAATTCGTAACCTTTTAAGCCCAAGCCAATGATAGAACCTTTGCAAACAGCAGACACGTGGGATATTTTCCTGAAATCTTCCCGGGCATGTACGTTGCTGATATGCACTTCTATAACAGGGGTGGAACTTGCGGCTATACAATCGCCAATGGCAACGGAAGTATGCGTATAGCCACCTGGGTTTAGCACAATACCATCCCAATTGTGGGCAAACAATTGCAGTTGGTTAATCAACTCCCCTTCTACATTGCTTTGATAATAACTAAGTTCTACAGAAGGGAATACTTGTTTTAACTGCGAGTAAAACGCCTCGAATGTCTGAGAGCCGTATATGCCTGGCTCCCTAGTGCCTAACAAATTGAGGTTGGGGCCATTTACAATTGCTATTTTCATAGAAGAAAATATTGAAAGTATTATTTAGTGAAATGAAAACATGCAAGGCTTTGCCTACCTGCCCGTGCAGCACGCAATATTAGGTAATTGGGCTTGCTTTAAACTAGGAAAGGAAAAGAAAGGGCAATTTATTATTTCGTACTACTACTCTCCCTGCGAATATGTTTTTTAGCCACAAAGGCACAAAAACACGAAGAAACACGAAGGTTAAAAGGTTTTGATAACATAACTTTTCTTCTTTTTCCTTTCCTTCTTCACTTAAAACTTTGTGCCTCTTTGGGTCTTGATGGCTTTGTGGCAAAAAAAAACACCTAGGGCTGTACAATTCATTAAATCAGTGGTCAAAATTGCAGCACCCCTTCAGCAAGCGATGAATTGCCCTGTAGCCCCCCGCTATGGATAACCATTATTTTGCTGCCAGCTTCAAAATATCCTTTTTGAAGCAAGTCTTCCACCGCAAAAAAAAGCTTGGAAGTATAAACAATATCACTGGGCAATTGCTGGTGTTCGTACAACTTATTCATCCAGTTTATCAGTCTTTCAGGATGCTTTGCATAGCCCCCAAAATGATACCCCTGTACTAAATAATACTGTTTTAGCTTTTCACTTTCAGTGAGCAAGCCTTTTACTTGATCCTGCAATGTGCCATGCCCTTTTAAAACACTAATGCCTATAACTTTCTGATGGGGCAATGCCCCTTTTATCAAGCCAGCCATCATCGTGCCAGTTCCCAAGGCACACATTATATGTGTATAGCTTTCATCAATCCATTCATACATATCTTTTACCCCCTCTGCACCTAGCTTTCCATAGCCGCCTTCATTTACCCAGTAGTATTGCTCATGCTGCCATGTTTTTTGTATAGCTGCTTTATCTTTATATACAGCTCTTGTAACAAACCGAAACTCCATGCCCAATTCTTGTGCATCCTTCATTGTTTTGCTCCAAATTGCAGGCTCCTCACCCCTGATGAAGCCAATGCTTTTTAAACCTTTTAGCTTGCAATAGCCAGCAGTGGCAACGATATGGTTTGAATAAGCCCCGCCGAATGTAGCAACTGTGCCATATCCTTCCGCCAAAGCAGTTGCTATTGGCAGTTGCAGCTTGAAAAACTTGTTACCACTTATTATAGCACTCATTACATCCAAACGCAATACATTTATTTCTATATTTTTTTGTGTGCTGGTAAATGTATTTTTTTGAATAAATACTTTATGTTTGTCGGGCAAGTTTATTAACATTTAGGAAAATAAATTTATTAACGGCTGATTGGTATTTAATTGTTTTTTGTAAAAATAAATATAAAAGGATGCAACCAACTTTGGTAATTTTAGCTGCCGGCATGGCAAGCAGGTACGGAGGTATGAAACAAGTAGAGGGCTTTGGCCCCCATAATGAAACCATTATGGATTATTCCATCTACGATGCCATCAAGGCTGGTTTTGGCAAGGTAGTGTTTATTATAAGGGAAGATTTTGCTGAAAGCTTCAAAAGTGTTTTTGAGCCTAAACTGGCTGGTAAAATTAAAACAGAATACGTTTACCAAAAATTAGATGCCTTTATTGGCAACAGGACTATCCCTGCCGACAGAACAAAGCCTTGGGGCACTGCCCATGCTTTGTTGTGCTGCAAAGATGTTTTGAAAGAGCCATTTGCAGTAATAAATGCTGACGATTTTTATGGCAAGGATGGTTTTGAAAAAGCTGCAGCTTTTTTAAACACTAAATGTGCTGATGACTTGTATGCCTTGATTGGCTACAGCCTTGTAAATACACTTAGCGAAAATGGCAGTGTGAGCCGTGGGGTTTGCAAGATAGACGAAGCAGGCAACCTAGTGGGTATAGACGAGCGCACCAATATTTATCCTAAGGATGGGGTAATTGTGTATGAAGAAGATGGCAAAACAACCGAGCTAGCCCCTGATACACAAGTAAGCATGAACTTTTATTGCTTAGGTTCTAGCTTTATCCCTTTTGCTGAAAAATTGTTTGAACAGTTCTTAGACACACAAATCAATACCCCGAAATCGGAGTTTTTTATCCCTAAAACGGCCGACCAGTTTATCAAAAGTAAACTTGGTAGCATTGAGGTGATACCTACAAGTGCCAAGTGGTTTGGGGTTACTTACAAGGAAGATGCACCTGGCGTTAGGGAAAGCCTGCACAAGTTGATTGCAAACGGCGAATACCCAGCTAGTTTGTGGGGTGCATAAAAGTGCCTGCTTAGTGCCATATCATTTAGTGCCGCAGAGTTACGAACGCGTAAAGTAGCACTAGGGAAATAGAAAGATAAATATAGTTTATGCTTTATATTTATTATTCACTTAAAACTTTGTGCCTCTTTGTGTATTCGTGACTTCGTGGTAAATTAACCAAAATTGCGCCTGAGTAGCGATACTTATTTTTTAGCATCTGCAGGAAAAAAATAAATGATTAAAAAATTGGCTATTCAATGATTTTACCCCTATATTTGCAGCCCAATTGCGAAGAAAGGTAGGCCCAGATGGCGGAATTGGTAGACGCAGCAGACTCAAAATCTGCCGTTCGCAAGGATGTGCAGGTTCGATTCCTGTTCTGGGCACACAACCCGCTTTTTTAGCGGGTTTTTTTATGCCTAAAACTCAATGTTTACAAGGGTTTCAGCGTTTTAGCTTTCTTTTTGTTTCTTTTAATTATCGCTTTGTTTCTCAATTTTTGTTACTCCTTTGTTACTTGAGTAGTTTTAGCAAGTAACACGGATATTAAAAAATCATACCTTTGAGAAAGAAAACGATAACTAAAGTAAAACAAAGGTTATGAGTGTAACATTAAGGAAGCGTAAAAATGCAGACGGTACAACAACCCTAAGACTGGACATTTACCACAACGGGCAAAGGAAAGTTGAAACCCTAAAACATTTGCAACTTGCTAAGCCTTCAAACCTTGCAGACCGTGAAGCAAATAAAACTAATCTGCAATTAGCCCAAAAGATAGCAATAGAGAGGGCAGCACAACTTGAGGCCAATAATTACAACATGGTAACGGATGCGGGCAATAATACACTTGTTACTACATGGATGCAATCCTATATTAAAAGCTATGATAAGAAAGACATTAGGAATATGCAAGGCGTAACAAATCGCTTCATTACTTACCTTAAAAAGATAAACAAGCCTGATTTAACCTTTAGCAATTTGGATGCTTTACTAATTGAGGGTTTTATTGAATACTTAGAAGCTACAAGCATTGGCGAAGGGGCAAGAAGTTATTACAGACGTTTTCAAAAAATGATAAAAAATGCTTATCGTAAAAAATTAATGAAAACAAATGTTTTGGACTTAGTAGAAATAAAAGTAAAAGGTGAAGCAAAAAAGAAAGATGCCTTAACCATTGAAGAAATAAAGCTATTAAATACAACACCTTCAGGGAGTGCAACCGTAAAAAATGCCTTTCTTTTTAGTTGCCTGACAGGATTAAGATTTTGTGATGTAAAGGCTTTGAAGTGGGAAAGCCTTAAAATAAAGGATAGGCAAATGACATTTAAACAAAGTAAAACAGGAAAGAGTATAACCGTTCCCCTAAACGATAGTGCCATAAAATTAGTAAGTGATCCACAAAAAAGCGAAGATTTAGTATTTAAACTACCAACGGCAAACGGGGCAAACAAGACCATAAAAGCATGGGTAAAACGTGCCGGAATAAGCAAAGCCATTACATGGCACAACGGGCGGCACTCTTTCGGCACTAACTTAATATTTAATGAAGTTGATATTTTAACAACCTCTAAACTTATGGGGCATACTACAACCACCCACACGCAACGCTATATTACTGCCTCCGAGGAAATGAAGCGGACAGCAACTGATAAAATAAATATTGAATTTTAAACCCAATAATACAGCCCGAAGCCAATATCTAAAGGAGACAATGGCAGCAATAACAGCATTTTTAAAATTAAAACAAAAGAAAATGGAACAAACAAAAAAACAAATTGCCTTAATGGCAGAGTATTTTGAAAAAAGAGTAACAACCAGTGATTTAGCAGAGTGGTTGGGGAACACAATGCTTGAGCTCGTAGAGTGGCAGAAATGCAACCCTACAAGGGATGCAACTAGTGCGGCCAATTTTATTGCAATAATTGGTAGTGACGTATTAGTGCCACTAATTAAATGTAAAGGTAAAACCGAAAGGATTGAAGTATTGAGAAAAGGAATTGTCTATGCTTTTCATTTTTGTGATCCTGAATGCCTTAACATAATTAGTCAAGGTACAATGCAATCTTACACTAAATACAGCCCCTATACCGAAACTGCAACCAGGCATTTTGCGATGATCGGTGTTCTAATGTCTGTTTGTGAAATGCATGTAGAATATAAATGGGCACTGGGTGAAGAAATTAAAAAAGCCGCTTAATCAATCATTAAATAAAACTAACTAATACTTAGCGCAACGGTAATTGTTTGAATAATTACCGTTGCGCCTTTACTTAATCATTTTTATTCACCAATTTAAAGGCCCCAAGACTACATTTTAATCATTCCTTTTTAAGATATTCTTTCAATTTTGCATCATTTCCTGTTATTCTTTTATTCTTATTGTTTTCGATTTCGACTTTCCCCAAGTTACTAGATAATATTTTATTCATAAAATCCTTAATAGTAAGCCCACTATTCTTTGCATTTACTTTAATCTGTGCAGCAATCTTCTTTTCTACAATAAATGAAAATCGGCAAAGAGTGCCTTTTAATTCCCCCGCCTTTACTGCATTTTTCTTTTTCGGACGTCCTTTTTTTTGCACTTGCAATTTATTTGTATACAAATATAATAGTATTTTAAACCTTTACCTGTATTGACATACATAGCTTTTAGTGTCGTTAATTTTCGTATTTGAGGCTATTTGAGGAAAACAGATTTAGGGGAGTAATATCTACAAGTAGGATAACTAAACAAATCCTACATATTATGGAAAGCAAAGTTTTATCACTCAAGCAAGCATGTGAGTTATTAGGGTACAAGAAAAGCTATGTCTATAAAATGACAAGTGCGGGAATTTTGCCATTTAGCAAGCCAAACGGTCGAAAGATTTTTTTTGACCGTGAAAAGTTAGAAAATTGGATGTTGGGCAATGCCAGCACCAGCCTAAAGGAAAAGCAAATTGAGGCAGCAACCTATGCAACTACTCACAAATAAAAATCCCCAATACTATGCAGCAACATAATATAGGGGATAAGAATAACAACAGCCCCAAGGTTAATACACACTTTACTCAACTACAAACCATATTTGGGTATTTGCAAAAGAACGTTGCAACAGCTTCAATGGTAACAGATGCAACAGGCGTACCTCAAAAATGCGTCACAAGATATAAACGAGACCTTGAAAAGGCGGGCAAGTTGTGGGAAATTAAGAAAACAGTTTGTAAGAAAACAGGGTTTAAGGCATTTTACTTAACTACAGACCCTGCCAAAGCCCCTAATCTTTCACCACAGATAAACCTCTTTGAAGATGGCAAATGACAGCACGGAGAGGTATTTTAACGCCCCTATACAGCTTTACGATGGATTTATGGTTGACAGCAGCAGCAGTTTGTCTAATGTGAGCAAATATGCTTGTTATGAGTACAGCCTTAAAAACAAATGCAGCTTTAAGGAAGCAATCGGTTATTTCAATATTTCCTATGGCAAGAATACACAAAGCGACTTAGCCAACCCACTTGCTATTGGCAAGCAACTTTATGAACAAGCCCCGTGCAATTCGCCAAAGGTGGGTATAGGCTTAAAGTTGTTTTGGCAGTATTTCAAGCAAGATAAGAGCGACTTTGAAAAGGCTTGTTTATTGGCTTTTTTGGCACTCAAAAGCATAATACAAAATAAGCCCTACTGCAAGATAGATAATCGTTTTATCCTATCCAGGATGGATGGCAAGGCAAAAAGCATTGAAGATATTTTCTTGTTATCTATTGAGGTAAGGAAATTTGGTAACGAGTACCAGTTAGCCAAGATTAAAAATGAATTGGTATTGAATTGGGGATTAAAACACTATTCCCGATATACCCGGGGCTTTTATGTTTCTTTCTCATTGCAGTTAGAAGATTTGATTTTCGAGGCAGAAAAGCGGCGGAAATCCACAAAGGATAAACTACAAAAAGAGGCTGAAAAAAAGGCATTGGCCAAGGCTTTAAAGCGTTTGAATGGCAGCACGACCAACACACGACCATAGCACGGGCATAACACGACCTATAAAAAAGGGTTTTGACATATTCAATATTTCTTTTGTACTACTACAAGTACTAATACACGACCTATAAAAAGGTATTTAATAAAGGTTTTAAAAAAAGGTTTTAAAAAAAGATGTTGAAAGATTAAGCACCAAAAAAAATATTGATTGGCTTAATAGAAAAAAAAGTAAAAGCATTAAAAAAAAAGGGTTAGGTATTTTGGCTTAAAGAAAGGGAAAAAGAAAAAATTACCGGACCCGCAAAAAAGAAAAAATGGCAGCAATAAAATTAGGGGAAATGGATTGGCATAAAACAATGGTTGAACTAAAGCACAAGCACCTAAAAACAGAATACCCGGCTGCCTACGAAGCATCAGGGGGCAGCACAATGAATGTGAAGCCTTACAACGATACCACTACCAACGGGCTTACGGTTGCTATACTGGACTTTTTGAAGTTCAGCAAGCACTATGCTAACCGTATCAATTGCATGGGCATAAGTAGGCGGATAAATGGCAAAATGGTTTACACGCCTTCATCTACACGCAAGGTGGTAGCGGACATTCATAGCATAATCAATGGCAGGCACATTTCAATAGAAGTTAAGTGCAAGGCTACCAAAGACAGAATGAGCAAGGAACAGAACCAGGAGCGTGAGAGGGTAGAGAGTGCAGGCGGCATTTATTATGTAGCCGAGGACATGGCAAGCTTTATACATTGGTACAAACAACTTATTGAAAACAACAATAAAATACAATCTTATGGCATTTAAACAGGGCGAAAGCGGCAACAAAACAGGCCGACCAAAAGGAAAGCCCAATAAAGTAACAGGCAATTTAAGGGAATGGATAAATAAATTTATCAACAACAACCGTGAGCAGATGGAGGCAGATTTTAAAGCATTAGAGCCAAAGGATAGGATAGTAATGTTTGAAAAGTTACTAAAATATACTTTGCCAACTCTCCAGGCTACAAGCCTAACAGCCGACTTCGCAAAAATGACAGACGAGCAACTGGACGAGATTATTAATCAATTAAAAAAAAGCAACAATGACTAGAAAACAAAAGATTGATCTATTAAAAGGGATTGCAAGGGGTGAGCGTTCAATAAGCGAAATAGTACCTACAACCTATGAAATTTGGTTTGTAGATAATGAAGCCTACACAAACCAACATACAGGGGAGGAAATCTCTTTGGATGAATACAAGCAGCGTTTCGGAGAAGACAAAACCATTCACATAACACTTAACCTAAATAATTAGTAGAAATAAATATGAACTTTTATACAAATAAATTTGATGCAGGGTTGCTGTCTTCAAAGCTTGTTTTTAGCCAGATGGTAAATTTGCAGGTACAATTTGCAGTAAACAATATTGATAGGCAAAAAGAAGCCTGCGGTTTTAAACAACAATACACCTGGGGGCATTTGCCAAATATCAAACAGCCTGTTGCAAAATTTGCCGGAAAGGCAGTAAGGACGGAAGCCGAAAACAAATCTTACTATGACACTCTAAATAAGTTCGCAGCAGAGCCGAAAAGTATAAGCGAGGAATTAATTAAAGAGATACATCAAAGCTTATTCAAGCATTGCCCCAAAGGTTCAAAATTTGGATCATACAAGAGAGAAAATATTGTAGTAACCATAACAGATTCAGGAAACGGTAAAGTTTATTTTGTACCAGTAACACAAGCAAGCTATGTTTCTAAGCACATGGGTTTACTTGTAAAATGGTATAATACAGCTATTGAAGATAAGCAGATACACCCTTTACTATTAATTCATCTTTTCATCTATGAGTTTGTATCTATTCATCCCTTTCCTGATGGCAATGGAAGGTTATCGAGGGTTTTAACTACGCTCCTTTTATTGAGGAATGGATATGAATTTGCAGGGTTCGCTTCTTATGAAAAAGCAATTGAGAGAGATAGGGGGCGTTACCTAACCAGTTACTTTCAATCGCAAAGATTTAGAGGAACTGAAGATGAAAAGATTTATAGTTCGTTGTTTTTCTTTTTAGAAAGTTTATCACTTATGACTAATAATGTGAACTTATAATAAATTTAGAAAAAGCAAGATTATAATGGGGAAAGATTTGTTGCAAGCAATTCAAGTCTGGGTTAATTAGGATTAATAAACCTATTCGTTTGGGGATAATAAAAGAAAGTTAATCCATCCTGTATAGTTGCATTAAAACTATTCTTTGCAGAATACCTTACATTTATCTGTAGGTTTTCAATACTATCTTGATTAAGTTTTGAAAGTTCTGTTAGGTGTTTTTTATCTAGTGAATCCCCCAATAATTTAGTAAGGGAGCTATCTAATAAACTAGTTTTAATATTTTCAATATGATCCTTAATCCTAAAAGTATCTATTTTGAGCGATATTAATTGGTAAGAGGACGGGTCTTTAAAATTAACCACAATACTATCTTTCATGAATTTCTTAGCCCTATCTTCTAAAGAGTTACTGGAGCAACTAATTAATATAAGACAAAAGACGAATAAGTACATTTGGTTTTTCATAAGCATTTTTTAACTTCAAATGTAATCGTAATTTATAAATAATCAATCTTGTTCTTTAGTTACTTCAATAATTAAATTACATTGAAACTACAACTGGCAAAGTCAATATTTAAACTATTTCTTTTGCTATTTTTGGGTTACCTTCAATTTATCCAAAGGCAAAAAAACACCCTCTTTTCTCTCATTTTCTCAATTTGTGTTACCCTATTGTTACTTGAAAATATAACACAACGTTAAAACTCAATGATAGCAAGGGTTTTAAAAAATAGTATCATTCCTGTTCTGGGCACACAACCCGCTTTTATAGCGGGTTTTTTTATGCCTAAAATTTACTACATATAATTTTCCTGTTACTACTCACCATATTTAATATGCCTTTGTAACAGATTAACCAAAGTTGCACCTGAGTAGTAAATTTATTCTTTTTGTACAACGTTGCCAATGCAATAGCTTTGCAAAGCTGCATTCACCGATTTAATTGGGCGTCATGCAGCGTTTTTTTTCATCACGCCAACATCCTTTTTTAATGCAGCATATAGAAATTACGATTAATACTGGCGATGCCATTTTGAAAGATGTGCTGGTAGGGGAGTTGTCTGAAATTGGCTTTGATGGCTTTGAAGAAGTGGAAGATGGCTTGAAAGCATTTGCAACGGAAAGTTCATTTGATGAGATTGAATTACAATTAATTACAAACAGGCATGGGGTAGCTTACACAAAAGCTGCCATACCCGAGCAAAATTGGAATGCCTTGTGGGAAAGTAATTTTGAACCCATTACAGTAGATGATTTTGTAGGGGTAAGGGCGGGTTTCCATGATACAATCCCGGGGGTGGAGCATGAAATAGTAATTACGCCTAAGATGAGTTTTGGCACTGGCCACCACGCCACTACTTTCATGATGATGCAATTGATGCATGGCATCGATTTTAAAAACCAATCAGTGTTCGATTTTGGGTCTGGAACAGGCATTTTGGCAATACTGGCTGAAAAATTAGGTGCAAATAATATTCTTGCAGTTGACTATGACGATTGGTGCATAGAGAATGCCACCGAAAACGTGCTTGCGAATAATTGCAGTGCTATCACCATTCTTAAAGCAGACAATGCAAACCTTGGCCGTGCTTTTGATATTGTGCTTGCCAATATCAATAAAAATATTATTCTGGATAATATGGAGGCATTAGCTAAAAGCGCTGTTCGCAATGGTAAAATATTGCTTAGTGGCTTGCTGGAAACAGATGAAGCCGATATACTAGCTGCTGCAGCTTTGCAAGGCTGGAGCCACCTGCAAACAGTTAAGAAAAATAACTGGATAGCCATGCAGTTTACTGCTAAAAGCTAGTTTTTGGCATATCTAGTTGGAGGGTTTAGTTCAAAATTATTATATTTGTGTTTGTTGTTTTAACTACGTTGTACAATGATTGAGGTTGTTTTGATATTCCTTTCCTACTTAATAGGCTCCATACCAACATCTGTTTGGGTGAGCAAGTATTTTTTTGATATAGACATCCGCGACTATGGCAGCGGCAATGCAGGAGCCACAAATACTTACAGGGTACTAGGTAAAAAGTGGGGTACTTTTGTAATGATTGTCGATATGCTGAAAGGCGTAATAGGCACCTCTTTGTATATTTTCTTGCCACAGTATTTGGGTAGCGAACACGAGCTTGGGCGTACCAACTTTATGATTGGCCTAGGGCTAGCGGCAGTACTGGGTCATATTTTCCCCATTTGGGCAGAGTTCAAAGGTGGTAAAGGTGTTGCTACGTTGTTTGGCATGGCTGTTGCCATACAGCCATTAGTAGCACTATGCTGTGTGGGGGTTTTTCTTTTAGTCTTGTACCTTACACGTTTTGTGTCGCTTAGCTCTATACTTGCAGGAGTATCGTTCATGGTTTTTATCCTTTTTATTTTTAATGAGCAACAGCTATTGTATAGGGTTTTCGCAGTGCTTGTAGCATTGATGATAGTATTGACACATCAAAAAAATATTGGGCGCATTTTAAAAGGCACAGAAAGCAAAGTGCCTATATTGAAATACCGGGATAGGCGCAGGCAAAAACGGCAAGGGATTAATTAAAAATAACTTACTGCCCAAATACTCATTTTTTATGAACAAGAAATTAGGTTATGCAATAGCCATAGTAGCTTTTGCAGGTTTTATAGGCTGTACCAGCAACGCTTTAACACACAAAAGCCAGTTGAGCCTTGTTTCAGACGACGAGGTATTGTCAACTGCCTCTTCCCAATACAAGCAGTTTTTAAGTACCAACAAGGTTATCAGTACATCTAGTGGCAGCAAAGACGCTGCTGCCGTAACTAGGGTAAGCAACCGCATTATTGCTGCTGTAAAAAAATATTATACAGATATTGGCCAGCCAGAACAATTGAACAATTATGCCTGGGAAGTAAATACGGTTGTAAGCAACGAGGCAAATGCGTGGTGTATGCCTGGAGGTAAAATAGTTGTTTACACAGGCCTATTGCCAATAACGCAAAACGATGCCGCATTAGCGGTTGTTGTAGGGCATGAAGTAACACATGCTTTGGCCAATCATGGCAAGCAAAGAATGAACCAGCAGTTGCTGGAACAATTGGGGGGGCAAGCTTTATCAGTAGCTCTTGCCAACAAACCACAACAAACACAGCAGGTTTTTGCTAGTGCCTATGGGTTGGGCATGCAATATGGGGTAACGCTTCCCTTTGGCAGGCAAGACGAATACGAAGCCGATAAATATGGTTTGATTTTCACAGCTTTGGCTGGTTATGACCCACATGAAGCCATTAATTTTTGGAATAGGATGCAAAATGCAAATAGCGGCAAGGCACAACCCGAGTTTTTGAGCACACACCCTAGCGATGCCAACCGTATTGCCCAATTGCAAAGCATGATGGACGAAACAGTGGCTAAATACTACAAGCCACAACGCTAAGCGGCTGCCAAAAAAAGCTATTTTATCTAAATGACTTGTTAAAACTTGAAATAGTTTTTTTATTGTGAATAACTAAGGAAACATTTTTTATCTTTGTAGCCCTTCTTTAAGATCAACTAAAAACAATTGTTTAGGCATGTCCAATCTAAGTTTATTTGAAAAGTTAGAGTTAAAAGATGACAAAACCCTGTTGATTCAAGGTATTCCATCATCCATCGAAAAGCAATTTGCAAAGTTGTCTTACGCTAAAAACGTAACTCCCCTGCTGAGAACTAAGAAAATAGACTTCGCTCTATTGTTTGCAATCAATCAAAACCAGTTGAACAATATCTTGAAAGAGGTGTTTGTAGCACTGCATGGCAATAGCAAACTGTGGGTAGCCTACCCCAAGCAAACCAGTAAAATAGTAAGCGACCTAAATCGTGATTGTAGCTGGGATTTTCTTTCCCAATGCGGTTTTGAAGGGGTAACGTTAATAGCTATAGATAATGTTTGGAATGCGCTACGTTTTACCAAAACAGCTTGCGAAGCAGAGCCTATAGCAATAGCTTTGCCCGAAGAACCTACAATGACAGCAACAATTGTAGAAGACAAAGAAGCTAGTGCCGTAGCTACCACAGTCGATTTTGATAAAAACTTAGTAGTTACGCATGTAGAGTTGGAGAAAGTGTTTAATAAGCACAAACAAGCAAAAGATTTTTTCACCTCCCTTTCCACTACAAATCAAAATGAGTATGTTTCCTGGATAGAAGGCGCAAAAAAAGAGGAAACAAAGCAGCGCAGGCTAGATGCAGTAGTTGAAAAACTAAACGCTGGCAAGAAAAACCCTTCGGAAAAATAATTTATACGGTACAATATAGTTAACCCCCTGATTTGCAATTTTGCAAATCAAGGGGTTTTGTTTTTGAATAAGGTTTTACAACGGAATTTTGAATTGCAGGCGGGTTGGGATTAGTATAATCCAATTAATTTGTAGGATGAAATGCTAGAAGCTAATATTTATAATCGAAACTGGATAAAATCAGGCAGCAACTTCCCGAAAGTTAAAAACTTTCGGGAAGTTAAACTCCATTTTGAGTATAGTCCAGCAGGGTCATTGGTTCGAATCCAATCCGGATTATGCAGTAAATACACTGTCAGATAAAAGAATTTTGTATGCCTAAACTGAATTGTAAACGCAGTGCGATTTTAATTGGAAAAAGAAAATCCTTGTTTTGATAAATGGGTTTGGTAGGGGTAAGGAATGAAGGTGAAGGTAAATTACAGACGATGCGGCAGGAATGTTCATTGTTTGGCTCGTGCGGTAGCGGGGAAATGCCCTACGTTAACCTTTCGCCCTATGGAAGCAACACTATTACTCAAAAAATCCCGGCTCGAGTCTCCCGACTACGTCGTGGCGTTTGCAAATCTCCTGATTTGCTTTAATCCCGCTGGTGCAAGCGTGCCGCTTGTGCCATTCGCTAAGTTATTCCCAAGATAGTCTCAGCTTCAACTTCAATGCTTCTGCGCAGTCTTTAAACAATTACTTTGCTAAGGCATTGATAAGTGCCTTCTGCTGGAACACGTCAAATTAGGTTCTTAAACAGTCTGCTAAAGCACTGTTTGTAACGCGTGGCTTCGCTTAAATTGGTTCTTAACATTTATGCAAACCCAATTGCTACTGGTGTGTCCTTTTTTTGCTTTGCCCCTTTGTTTTGGTGATAGACCTATTAATATAATAAATCTCATTATTTTCGAAAAGTCTTAGCACATTAAAATGAAAAAAAATATAAAGTCAAAAGAAATTACAAATGGTAGCTTTTCTTGTGGCAAAGTTTCCAATGCAACTCAAACCATCAGAATAATAATCTCTCTTCTTTTTTTAATCTCCTCATTATTCTTATTTGTCAATGCAAATGCACAAGCCCCACTTACCATCAACGAAGTTTTAACCCTTCCTTATTGTGAAGGTTCGTCTACAGGTTCAATAAAACTAGCAGCCAGTGGCGGATATACCCCCTACACCTTTCAAATGATAAGTCCTACTATTGGAAATGCAATAACAGTTGCAAGTACCTATTCTTATGATGCACTAACCGCTGCAACTTATATTTTTAAGATAACGGATAACAAAGGAAATTCGCAAAACCGCACCATTGTTTTGGATGACCCAATACCAGTAACGTATACCCTTTATAGTGTATCTAATGGATATATGTATGTTTGTGATTCCATAGATGTAAATGTTTCTTGGACAACAGTTGGGACTAAAAGACCCAATTATACCTATGAGATATGGAAAAATACAAATACCGCGGTTGGTTTGCCAGATATGACCATACATACAAGCAGTATCAATCCGACCATCCGAGTGCCACTTACACAAGCATTTAATGGCAATCACTTTGTTAGAATGACAGATAGCTGTGGTAAATCAACTACTTTTAAAGTATCAACTTATAGTTTTAATTGGGCAACACAATCCTTGGTGTGCAACCAAACCAATTTGAATATTAGCTACAAAGGATTAAAAATGCCCGCAACATTTCAATTGTTCTCAGATACTACTTCCAATGCAACACCCATACAAACCATCACACAAACTAACATTAGCGGGCAAAATATAACTTTTAACAATTTGCCTTCTTCTGGTTATTATCGGGTAATTGCAACAGATGCATGTGGGTATATAGTTAATCAGGTAAAAAAAGTAAACTTGATTATACCAAAATTACCAACAATAAAATCAACAATATGTAATGTAAATACATTGGATAGTTCCCTGACTATGTCAATATCGCTCTCAACATTAAATGCCCCCTGGACTTTTACAATCTTGAATGGCCCTACTACTTATCAACCAAATAAGTTTTCAGGAAGTTTAATCAACCCCAATATTACTTATCCTATTTCTACAACAAGCAGTGCCAGCTCTGTGGGTTTGTATAACTTACCAGTGGGTACATATCAATTTGCAGTAATTGATGCCTGTGGCTTTACAGACACTGTTTCTTTTCAGGTAAACTCAACAAACATTTCTTCCACAAAACTATCGAGTGAGGTAATACCAGGTTGTCTTAATGCGAATACCATTAGGTTAATGGTAAATTCATGCAATGCTAATTCAATATCTTCCAGCATTCAGCTTACAGATGCTACTGGAAAGGTTTTAAACAGTGTTGCATTAACCAATGATGTAACATTGAGTACCCCAAATCTCCCTGCCGGAACCTATTATGCCAATCTACTTTCAACCTATCCCAAAAAGAATATAGGTAACTCTATGAATGTTCTCAAATTCTTATATCCTAACAATACCATAGTGGAACAGGACACTATTATTGTGTATCCATATGTGTTGCCAAGTGTTCCTAATGTACAATTGGCTCCTTGCCCTAATACAAACCTCGTTTCTTTTATCCCAACGGGTGCAAATGGTATTACTCCCTACTCTTTTGAATTATTGGGTTCAAATATCAATAATACTGTCCTACAAGGCCCACAGACAAGTGATACTTTTAGTAATCTTGCAACAGGGCAGCCCTATAGAATACGGATTACCGATTTCTGCGGAAATGCAACAGTTACCAACAATGTTACAGGAAGCCCACTTTATACAACTTTTAAAATGGCAAGCACTAAGGGCAAATGTTTTTCAATTGGAGACTCTACCACGCTGTTTGCAGATAGCCTGACCGCTACCATCTATAATTGGAATGGCCCTAATGGCTTTACTGCAACAGGAAGACTTATAAAAATAGATAGTTTAACAAGGGATATGACAGGAATGTACAAGGTAATAGCAACAACGGCAGGAGCATGTACCAATATAGACAGCCTATTTATTGGTGTGGGCATTAATGCTGGTACACCAACATCTATTTGTGTTGGCGATACCATTCTTTTAAAAGGCATTCCAATAGGTGGTAACTGGTTTGCTAAAAGCAATAACATTGTAACAAGTCTACTTAGCGCAACCAATGCTGGTGTTGCCACTGCTAGCTTTCCTGGTAATAACAATGGCAAACCTAATTTCATTTATCAAATTGGAAGCTGTGCTGATACAACAACAGTTACAATTAATGCCTTACCCACTATTGCCCCTATAGTTGCCGCCTCATCAATTTGTGAGGGCAGTACTACTTCATTTACAGAAATTACTAACAACGGTGTTTGGAATAGCACTAATAGCAATGTGGCATCTATAAACACCAGCGGAATAGTAAAAGGATTAGCTGCAGGCAATACAACAATATCCTATTCGGTTACAGATGCAAATAACTGTTCGAATATTGTAACTAAAGAATTCAGTGTAAATGCCACAACTTACTCCACTACCACAGATAGTATCTGCAAAGGGAAATCCTATACTTTCAATGGTGTAACTTATTCGTTGGGAGGAACTTATTCTGCCCATTTAACCAATAGTAAAGGTTGTGATAGTATTGCAACCCTACAATTAAAACTTAATACAGAAGGAAAAGTGGGTCTCATTCAGGGGGACACTATGGCATGTATAAACAATTCCGTAACCTTAACTACTACTTCTGTTGGTGGCATCTGGAGTAGTATTTACCCTAATATAGCTACTGTTAAGGACGGAATAGTAATTGGAAAGAGTAGGGGCATGGATTCAATTCAATATTCTGTATTGTCTAAATGTGGGAATATTACTATCTCCCATCCCTTGGCAGTATTAGGACAAAAGCCTTCCACTGACACAATGATCAAGCAGGCGTCTTGTTTGTATCCTCAATCTGGTAGCATTAAACTATTGGTTAATGGTTCAGAATCACCTTATAAGTTTGAATTTAATGGTACCATGTATCATGTTCCCTATACAATTCCGAATCTTGCTGCGGGTACTTATGCCATAAAAATATACAATAGTATTGGATGTCCTGTTGACAGTTTTACAAACATTGAAGTTACAGAAATTAAAGATGGCAGTTGCGATACCCTTTATGTTCCTACTGGCTTTTTACCGACGAGTACAAACAATAATGGCTATGTGAGGATACTCAAGCCATTTGGAGGTGGGTCTTCTGTTCGCCAATTAACTTTCAGGGTATATAATAGGAATGGCAATATGGTATTTGAAAGCCATGATATAAATAAAGGGTGGAACGGCACATTAAACGGAACATTGCAGGATACAGGTACTTATGTATGGTATCTCGAATACTTGCACAATAACAAATGGATGTCCTCAAAGGGAATAAGTGTTTTGATAAGATAAGCGATAATAGAAAATGTAACACTTTCACAATATCATTTAGCAAATAGCTTTATGTTCCCCGCTAGTCCACGCCAAACATAGTGTTGCTGCTGTGCCCCCCCCGCTCATCCACGCCAAACATAGTGTTGCTGGTGCGCCGCCTGTGGCGCGTACCTTTCGCCTCGTTCTGCCGCTGGTTATTACTTTTTTCACAAGAATTGGTGTTAGACAAAAAAAAAGCTCCCAGAAGGAGCAAACCCATAATACGGAGACTATGGGGGGGCGTTAACAGCACAAATGTATCAACCTTATATCACAATTGATATAAACTGTAAAAAAAATAACTTTTATAGATTTAAAAGAGTCAAGTGTAGAATGATAGTTTTAAATTATACTAGGCCGCTGGTTCCATAATTCCTAATTCCTAATTCCTAATTCTAAATTCCCCCATCATGGGGGCATTTTTGGATGCTCATGGGGGCATATTTCCCCCATATAGGATTTTTATTTTGGCCAATATACCTATCCATGCGAATTTTACATTAAAGGAGGTAGGGGCATCTTGGCCTTGCCTCCCGAATAGGATGTTAGTTGGCTTAGGAAAATGATAATCCACCATCAAAATCTTATCAGTTCATTATCAATAAATTATCGTTTTCCTATTAATAAACTATCATTCCATTATCAATAAATTATCATAAAATTCACTTAAATTAGAATAAAAAATGAGGCTAAAAAAAAATAAACAACTGAATATCAATGAGATATAGAAAAAAAAGGGCAGTAGCAAAAAAAAATAAACCACCGAAAAACAAGAAATAATCCATTTCAAACCCGGATTTTTTTCTTGCATCCTTTCCCTTGTTCTTGCTCCCTCTCCCTTTGGAGAGGGTTGGGGTGAGGTCGGGGGGCGGGGTCGGTTGGGGGAGAGGTCTAACTACAAAATGCGAAAAAAATTTTATGCACCCGCCCCGTGGGGCTTATTTTTAATATACAAAAAAAAGGTCATGATATTTTACATCCATACGCAAAAAACACTCAAAAAAGTACCCACTTTTCAGCGAAAATCACGCACAAATAAAGCACAAATCACTCATTTTATACGCACAAAATACGCATAAAATACGCACTCCAAAAAAACATAAAACACTGTATTTCAATGAGTTGTGGTGCAGGAAGGCCTCAAAACTAAATTTAGGGTGCCAAAAGCCAGCCAAAACAAGCAGCCCCACCCTGAAAATGGGCTACTACTTACAACTTATGACTTACCACTTACCACTTACCACTTATGTCTTACTTTTGCCCACTACTTAAAGGAAGATTTTATTTTGACAGATATTATTCAATTATTGCCCGACAACATCGCCAACCAGATTGCAGCGGGCGAAGTGATACAGAGGCCGGGCAGTGCTGTGAAAGAGCTGCTTGAAAATGCAGTAGATGCGGGTGCTACCAGCATCCAACTGTTTGTGCAAGATGCAGGTAAGGCATTGATACAAGTGATTGACAATGGTAAGGGCATGTCTGAAACAGATGCTCGCATGAGCCTAGAAAGGCACGCCACAAGCAAAATAAGGAATATAGACGACCTGTTCAGCATCAAAACCATGGGCTTCCGTGGCGAGGCATTGGCCAGTATCGCTGCTGTTTCGCAGGTGGAAATAAAAACAAAACGGGCCGAGGATGAATGGGGTACTTTCCTAGCTGTTGAAAATAGCCTTGTAGTAGCCCAAGAGCCATGCGCTTGCAACACAGGCACCAGTATCAGCATGAAAAACCTGTTTTTCAACGTGCCTGCCCGCCGCAACTTCCTAAAAACCAATGCCGCAGAAATGCGGCACATCATAGACGAGTTTATAAGGGTGGCTATGGCTTTCCCCAACTTGTTTTTCTCCCTCACCAGCAATGGGCAGGAGCAGTTTCATTTAGAAGCTGGCAGCGAAAAGCAACGCATCATACAAATATTGGGCAACAACTACAACGCCAAGCTGGTAAGCGTGAAGGAAGAAATGGACTATATGAACGTACACGGCTTTGTGGGCAAGCCAGACACAGCAAGGAAAACCCGTGGCGACCAGTATTTCTTCGTAAACAACCGCTTTATCAAAAGTGCTTACCTCAACCATGCCGTTGGCAGCGCATTCGAGGGCATGATAGCAAAAGATAGCTACCCTAGCTATGTATTGTTTATAGACCTTGACCCATCGCAAATAGACATTAATGTACACCCCACCAAGCAGGAAATAAAATTTGAAGACGAGCGTATAGTATATGCTTTTGTGCAGGCGGCAGTAAAACATGCGTTGGCACAGTTTAGCATTGCACCATCGCTTGACTTTACGCTAAACCCCGAAATTCAAGGGCTGGATGCGGTTAGCAAGCCTTTTACCAACCGCCAGCAGGATGATATGGAATCGTCTAACCTCTTTAAAACATTCTCCCAAAAAGGACAGGCGCATAAGATAGATGCCACCGAAAAAAGCGAGCTGAAACACTGGAAAGATTTTTACCAGCCTGCCGCTAGCACGACAGATTTGTTGGAAGCGATGCCACCCAAGCCATTGCCTTTAGGCAATGGGCAGCTAACCATTGACGATGAATCGCCTTTTGTTACTACGCAATCTCCTTTACCTACCCAATCAGCACCGCAGTGCTTGCAGTTGCACAATACCTATATCATTGCCTCGGTTCAAAGTGGGTTTATATTGGTAAACCAGCAACTGGCACACGAAAGGGTACTATACGAGCGGTACAGTGCCGCATCGCATGGCACGCAAACCATTACGCAGCATAGTCTGTTCCCAGTAACCTTGGAACTTACAATAGCCGATGCAGCCCTGCTGCACGATTTGCTCCCTTCGTTGCAAATAATTGGCTATGCCATAGAGCCTTTTGGCAACAATACGTTTGTAATACAAGGCGTGCCCGCCGATGTGGCACAAGGCAACGAAAAAAACAGCATTGAGCTACTGATAGAGCAATTCAAGCATTTCAGCAGCGACGTAAAATTCAGCAAAAGGGAAAAACTGGTGCGGTGCATAGCCCGACAGCAAGCCATCAAGTCTGGCCAATCATTAACCGTGAAAGAAATGGAAGCATTGGTAGAAGCGTTGTTTGCCTGCCAAACACCCAATGTTACGCCCACAGGCAGCCCTACTTATGTTGCATTCTCAGAAGCACAGATGGACAAGATGTTTCAGCGGCTGTTGTAGGAGAGGAGAGTGTTTTTTTAAAGGTTAAACATAAAACCGACTTTACCCAATCCCGCCTTTGCGTCCTTAAAGTGAAATGTTCTTACTTTTTCTAAGAAACCTCCCTTTGCGCCTTCTCTGCGCAAAACGCTCTGCGGGCTTTGCGGTTAATTTTTCAACTTACTTAGTTCCTTGCAAATCCCCTTTGCTATCCCCGGTCCTTCATATACAAACCCTGTCCACACTTGTATTAAAGTAGCCCCGGCATCTAATTTTTCTTTGGCATCTGCTCCTGTAAAAATACCTCCACTCGCTATAATAGGCACCTTCCCTTGCAGCTTGCTCGATAGATAGGTTACAACATCTGTGCTGCGTTGCTGCACAGGCTTGCCGCTTAGTCCCCCCATGCCTATAGCTTTTATTTCTTCTGGTGAGGTTGCCAATCCTTCCCGGCTAATGGTAGTGTTGGTGGCTACTAGGCCATCTAATCGTATTTCCAACGCAAGGCTTACAATATCATCCAACTGCCCTGTGGTAAGGTCTGGAGCAATTTTTAATAGCAGTGGTTTTGGGTTAGGTTTTTGCTGGTTAATAGCTTGCAGGTTAACGAATATCTTATGCAAAGCATCTTTTTCCTGTAGCTCGCGCAAGCCAGACGTGTTGGGGCTGCTTACATTTACTACAAAATAATCTACCACATCAAACAAGGCGTTGAAACAGGTTACATAGTCTTTCCAAGCTTCTTCATTAGGTGTAATCTTATTTTTGCCAATGTTGCCACCTATGATAAGTCCACCGTCAACGGTTAACTGTGAACCATTCTTCCACTCCTTTAGCCTATTAGCAATAACTTCTACTCCATCATTATTAAAGCCCATCCTGTTTATCAAGGCCTTGTCTTTAGGCAAGCGGAAAAGCCGTGGTTTTTCATTGCCAGCTTGGGGTAGGGGGGTTACTGTGCCTATTTCTACAAACCCAAAACCCAATGCTTCTAATTCATTTAGGTACAAGGCATTTTTATCAAACCCCGCACCAAGGCCTACTGGGTTTTTAAAATGCAGGCCAAACACCTGTTTTTCTAGTTGTAGATGGTTGTAAGTAAACGACTTTGCAACCCATTTTTTTATTAACCTGCTCCTGCAAACAAAAGAAAGGCTGCCCATGCTAAAATGATGGACAGCCTCTGTATTGAACTTAAATAGAATAAACCTTATTAATTTGTACATTATGAGTTGTACGTTATACGTTTTAAGTTGTACTTTTTATGTGTAAATGAGTAATACTCTCAAAAATAATATCCTCATTCTCAAAGACGGCTTTTTCATTTAATCACACTAACTGCCTCTTTCTTTGCGTCCTTTGCGGGTAAAATTACTTATTTAACTTCTTACTTAAAGAAAAAAGCAACCACATAATAAAACCCAGCTGCCATTAAAGCTGACAATGGGATGGTTACTATCCATGCCCACATTAGGTTTACTGTTACGCCCCACCTTACGGCACTTAAACGTTTTGTAGCACCTACGCCAATAATAGCACCTGTAATAGTGTGCGTGGTAGAAACGGGTATTTTAAAATGCTCGGTCAAAAAAAGCGTTATGGCACCTGCTGTTTCTGCGGCAACACCTTCCAGCGGTGTTACTTTAGTAATTTTTGTGCCCATTGTTTTTACAATTTTCCAACCCCCGCTTAGCGTGCCCAAAGCAATTGCCAGAAAGCTGCAAAAAGGTACCCATGGATAAGCATCCACAAATTGATTAAAGGACATGGTATGCCCCAATTTACTTTCGTAAAAAATAACAGCAGCCCCAATAATGCCCATTACTTTTTGTGCATCATTGCCACCATGGCCTAGGCTAAAAGCTGCGCTAGACAATAGCTGTAGCCTTTTAAACCAGTTGTCTGCCTTATAAGGGTTGCTTTTCTTGCATATATGCACTATCAAGATGGTTATAAAAAAGGCTATCACAGTACCTATCAAAGGGGCAAGGAAAATGAACAGGAAGGTAGGCACTACTTTGGCATAGTTAATTACATCTACCACACCATTGCTAAAACCGCCAGCATGTGCTAGTGCAGCACCGATAAAGCCCCCCATTAATGTATGCGAGGAACTGGAGGGTATGCCAAACCACCATGTAACCAAATTCCAGACAATTGCAGCCATGATACCTGCAAGGAGTACCTGCAAATTAATAAACTCAGCGTTTACCCATTTCGCCACAGTATTACCAATTCCAAATTCGTGGAAAACATATTTTGAGATAAAGAAAGCCGCAAAATTGAAAAGGGCTGCCCACAATACCGCCTGAAATGGTGTAAGTACTTTAGTAGAAACAATGGTGGCTATTGAATTAGCAGAATCGTGGAAGCCATTGATAAAATCGAATATATAAGCAAGTACAATAATGATAACTAATAAAGTAAGCATAAAGTCGGTTAATTTTTAAAGCCTCCGTTCCCTCCCCACTCCCGTCCCCTAAAGGGGTGTTATAGACCCTAAGAAGGTTTAAACCACTAAAGGTTTTTGTTAAGCATATTTGATAATAATACTTTCAATCACATTAGCTGCATCCTCGCATTTGTCGGTAGCTATTTCCATTGCTTGGTAAATTTCCCTTTTTTTAATTACTTCTTTTGCGTCAACCTCGGTTTCAAAAAGGTATTCAATGCACATGTCAAACACATCGTCTGCCTGGTTTTCTATACTGTTTACTTTTACCAATGCCTCGGTCATTTTGCGGAGGCTGTTCATGTCCCTTAGGCCATAAACAGCTGTCCTTATTTCCCTGCATCCTTGTTCTATCAGGTCGGCCATTTTCTGGATACCTGTGTCGTTGGGGTTGATATTGTAAAAGTTTATTTTTTTGGCTGAACTGTATATAAAATCGCAAATATCATCAAGTGCGGTGGCAAGGTAGTGAATGTCTTCCCTGTCAAAAGGGGTAATAAAGTTTCGGCCTAGTTCGGTAAATAGCTTGTGTGTATGGTCGTCGTTGCGGTGTTCCAAGTCCTCCACCTGTTTTATAAGCGGCATCCGCTTGTCCCTGTCAGGCTCTGCCACTACTTTTTTCAGCTGCGTACCCATTTCCATCACGGTATCTGCAACCTGCTCAAATAGCTCGTAAAAAATTTTATTCTTTGGCATGAATATTTTGCCAATACTATTAAATCCCATTTTCAGTAATATTTAATCGGACAAAAATAGAGGTATCATGTTGTACTGCCACTAAATTAGTTTTCGTTAACAATAAGATAATATAGGATTGTGGAAAAAAATTGCGATAATTAGCAGTGTATGTTGTTGTTTATATTTATAAATGGACATTTTAAATTTTGGTATGGGTGTGAATGTAAAGTGAAACATTTTTTTTGAAACATTTTAAAATGTTTCAAAAAAAATGTTTCAAAAAAATATGCGATTAGTAATGTCTGTATCAAAAATAAACATGCTGAAATGGAAATTTACCCCTCCCTTTTCCCTTGCAGCGTAAAACCAATAGTAGTACCTATATCTGGCTTGCTGCGTACGTGCATTATTTGCTTGTGCGCTTCTATGATGTGCTTGCAGATGGCCAGCCCTAGGCCAGTGCCGCCCACGTCCCGGCTGCGGCCACGGTCGGTGCGGTAAAAGCGCTCGAAAATCCTATCTAGGTGTTCCTCGGCTATGCCAATGCCATCATCGCTAAATTCTATCAATACATACTCTTCGTCTGTCTTATATATGCTAGCCACTATCGTGCCGCCTGACTTGCCATATTTAGTGGCATTGGCTACTAGGTTATTAATTACTTGCTGTATTTTTTCCCTGTCTGCAAAAACGGTTATAGGCTGCTCGCACCCTTTTTTTATGGAGCAGGTTATTTGTTTCTCTGTAGTAAGTATAGAAAGGCTTTCAAAAACATCTTTTATCAAGTCCTGTATTACAAAGTTTTGCTTGTACAGCGGCTGCTCGCCACTTTCCAGACGGGCTATCTCGTCTAGGTCTTCTATCAAGTGCACCATCCTGTTCACGTTCCGTGCAGCATTTTCCAGGAACCGCTTGTTTACGGCTGGGTCGTCCAATGCACCGCCAAGCAGGGTATCTACATAGCTCTGTATGGTAAAAATGGGTGTTTTAAACTCATGCGACAGGTTCTGCAAAAATTCTTTTCTGTATTCGGCATTCCGTTTCAGCAGGTCTATCTCGGCACTGCGCTGCACAGCCCAGCGTTCCACGTCCTGGCTTACCTCGTCTATGCTTTTTTTAGGAAGAATGTAATTGTAATATACTTCTTCCCTTTTACTGGCTTTTGTTTGGTAAATGAATTTGTAAATCAATTTTATTTTGCGGTAGATAAACCATTCCAACACAAAAGCAATCAGGAAAAAACTAACGGAGAAAAAAAGTACTGCCGACACAAGCCCCATCCACATATTTTCTATCAATGCTATGCAGCAACCAACAGGCACTGCCAGCATTAGTGCCGTGAGTGCCGATAATTGGCGGGGAGATAGGTTTTTTGTGGTAAACATAAATGCTTGGTTTATTACAATTCAAACTTATACCCCACGCCCTTCACGGTGGTAATGCAATCAATACCCAGCTTCTGGCGTATTTTCCTTATATGCACATCTATTGTCCTATCGCCCACTATTACCTCGCTGCCCCATATCTGCGAAAGTATCTCATTCCTCAAAAAAACCCTTCCCGGTTTTGTGCACAGCAAGTGCAGCAGCTCAAATTCTTTTTTCGCAAGGCTCAGTTCCTTGTCGTCTATAGTTACCATAAACCTTGCTGGGTCTATGGTGATGTTGTCAATGATAATCGTTTTGTCGTCCGCTTCTTTGTTTACCCTCCTAAACAAGGCATTTACCCTGCTTACCAGCACTTTGGTACTGATGGGCTTGCTTACATAATCGTCTGCCCCTATTTCCAACCCCCGTATTTGCGATGTCTCGTCGCTAAGGGCAGTAAGGAAAATAATCAGTGTTTTTTGAAATTGTGGCAACGCCCTTAATATCTGGCAGGCTTCTATGCCCGTTCTTTTGGGCATCATCACGTCCAGTATAATAAGGTCTGGCTGAATCACTTTGGCTTTGTCAACGGCTTCTACGCCATTCTTAGCAGTATAAATATCATACCCCTCCCTCGATAAGTTGTAACTAATAATTTCTAATATATCCGGTTCATCGTCTGCAATCAAAATGCGCTTCGCCTTTAAATCCATGTTAACAATTAATTTACACAAAAATAACTTTCTAAAACGGCAACTTTGCCAAAACCCTATATTATTAAATTGTTAACACGCCGTATAATGTTTTACCACAAAGGTTTGAAGGAAATAAAAAGATAATCAACATATTGCAGAAGTAAGTTTCTCCATTTTGGAAGCTGTTGCTTGCAAGGCATATGCAATCCTTCCTTGTTTTTCTTAGAGCTGCTTCGAGCCTTTATGCCTTTGTGGCAATCCATGACATTAATTGTAGTATTTTCGTTTTTTCCAATCACAACATGAAACAATACTTTGCCCTTTTTATAGTAACATTTTTATTTTCAGTCAAGTTGTTTGCCCAGACTGAAATTAAAATGCCCAAAGTGCCGCTGATGCGCCAGTTGTTCCATACAAACATAGACCAAGCCCAGCAAAAAATTATTTTACTAAACCCTTTGAACGATAGCACGTTTATTGCCAGCGGTGACGAGAAAAAGAATATCCAGATAAATCGTATATTAAAAGTACATATCAATAACCTGCAAGCAAAAATAGAGCTAGACACTGCGCTTTCTGAAAACGACAAATTTATATGGCTGCGTGCCGTGGAAACATTGTTGCGCGATTTTGTTTATGATTACCAAAGCAGGTTGATAAAAGGCGATAAGCTGGGCGATCTAATCATAAATTTCGAGGCAGCCATGAAGCTGGAACGCAAGCAGGCATCCATTGAGCCTATTATTATTGCTACACCTTATGAAATAGGGTCTATAATCCTCCAAAACCCTGTGTTTGCTACCAATACAGGCTACAAAATGAGCAGGGACAACCTAGTGCTGAAAATGTGCAAGCGGCAGCCTGCCAACAGCATGAAAATATTGAATGCTTACCCCGATGTGTATTTTGCCGACAGCATTATTAAAGTAGTTGCCTACAAAAACCAAGAAGAATTGTACAACTATGCTGCTAGCCCAAATGAACTAGGCGATGCCATAAGGAAATCAGACGACCCATTGGTTAAAATAATAAGCCAATTGGCACAAAAAAATACGGGCAGGATGTACTTTCCTTTCCTGGACTTGCTGTATAAAAATGAAATTTCTATTGATAGCGTTGGTAAGTTAATTGACAGCGAACAAGCCTATTATAAGTTCTTAGTGCAAACAGAAATACGGTATGCCGAACAAATGCAACATGCCGATACGCCATTGGTATATAAGACCCTTACTGAAAAGCTAAGGGCAAAAGCAATAGAAATATATATTGACGATATCAATGCCTTGCACGATGAAAAGTCGGATGCAGTACGGTTTAAAAAAATTGACAGCCTACAGCCAACAGAACTTTATTATTTGTGCGTATTGGGCGAGGAAGAAATATACACAAGCAGTTATTTGGGTGTGTATAAAAGAATTTTCCAACGAATGAAAGTGCCAAAGGCAGACACGCTTTTAAAATTAGTTAGCTACGATTATTACAAGAAGTTTATCAAGATGGCTGCGGCATATAACCAGCTAGACGATTTCCTAAAGCGGATGGACACGCTTTCTGCCGACAAGATGATGAGGAGCTTTGTTACAGACTTAGCAGCCAAAAACACCCTTGAAGATGCCGTGGACGTGGCAGACTCGTATGCCAGCATCACGAACAAAAAGCTACGCAAGCTAATTTTAGAACAGGTACAAGCAAATATGCTGGAAGATACCGTTAGCCATACTAGGGCAGCTACTATTTATCGGTTGCTTTATACCATTTTCCAATCAATGGATACGGCTAACCATATTGATTTAACGGCACAACTAGGCATTAACCCCATATTTATAATGCCTAATAAGTTGCTGAAAGACACAAGCGGGCGCATTATTATCCAGCAGTTCTTTTATGGCGACAAAGATGGCAAAACAGTGTTTGAGGCTTTCCTTGGCAATTTCAAAAATCCTAACTGGAAAATTACCCAAAAGAAGGAATGGGTAGAAGTGAAATCGGTAAAGGGAGTAAAGGGTACACATGTTTGTATCTATGCAAACAAGCCGCTTGACACGGAAAAAGACCTAGATGCACAGGCACAGGAGCATTTGATTAATTACCTCGATTCTTTAGGGCTAAAGCCAACAGTGGTCATACACCGTGGGCATAGTTACTATGTAAAATACACCATTGAGCAATTGGCTTCCTCAGCAAAAATAGTGTTGCTAGGCAGTTGCGGTGGCTACCAAAGCCTAAACAAAGTATTGGAAATATGCCCACAGGCCCATATCATTTCTTCAAAGCAAGTAGGCACCGGTGTTATTAATCAAGGGATGATCAATGCTATAACAGAGCAGCTACGGCTGGGCAAAGACCTAAACTGGCCTGTTTTGTGGAAAGGCTTGTCCAATCAGTTTAAAGACCCTAAAAGCAAGGAAAAATTCAACGACTACATACCTCCCTACAAAAACCTTGGGGCTATTTTTATCATGGCTTATAATATTGCAATTGGCAACGAGTAAGAATTATTTTGAATTTTAAGTTTTAAATTTTGAATTAGGGGCAATACCCTACTAATGTTTTTTGATATAAAACACAAAATTCAAAATTTATAATAACAAGAAAGTGTCATTGCTATTACAAATAGCCTGCAAAAGCCACTCATGCTTTTATATGAAAAGAATTGTCTCCTTGTTTTTGATTATTGTGTTTGCATTTTTAACTGTTGTTGCCTCTGCTCAGGAAACTGGTTACCGAGTGCCTGCTAAAGAAATCTCCGATTTATTGCTTGCTACCCCTACGCCTTTGGTGAGCATTAGTGGCAAAGCCAATTGGTTGTTGATATGCGGCCGCACCAACTTTACCACTGTGGAGGAACTTGGGCAGCCCGAAGTGCGGGTGGCTGGCCTGCGTATCAATCCCAACAACTTTTCCCTTAGCAGGCAAAACTTCTACAATAGTTTCATCCTCAAAAATACAAAGACTGGCAAAGAATACCCCATAGCAGGCTTGCCAGCCAAACTTGCTGCCAGCCAAATTAGTTGGAATAGTGACGAAAACAAAATTGCTTTTGTAAATACCATTGCTGCTGGTGTTTTTTTGTATGTGATTGATGTGGCTGCCCAAAAAGCGTCAATAGTAAGCCAACACCCATTGAATACGGTATTGGGCAATGCTTTTGCCTGGGTAGATGGAAGCACTTTGTTATATAAAACAATCAACCAGCCTGCTAGTGCTGCCCCTATTAGGCCAATTAAGCCATCAGGGCCAGCCACTCAGCAGAGTTCGGGAAAAGCTGCCCCAAGCGCCACTTATGAAGATTTGATAAAAACTCATTTTGATGAGCAACTGTTTGCGTTTTACACTACAAGCAACCTCGCCATCAATAAGGGTGGGGTAGAGACCGTTATTGGCAAGGCGGGCATCTATTCCTCCTTTACCTTATCGCCCAATAAAAAATATTTTCTTGCTCGCTCCATCCACAAGCCATTCTCCTATTTGGTTACGGCAAGTGGTTTCCCGTCAAACATCAGCATCTACGATTTAAAAGGCCAGCAGGTAAAAGTATTGAATGATTTGCCATCGGAGGAAGGCACGCCTTCTGGCTACGACAACGTGCAGGATGTGCCGAGGGCTTATGATTGGCGCAATGATGAACCTGCCACTATCACTTGGGCAAGGCCTGTTGATAGCGGTCTTATAAAAAAGAAAAGTATTTACAGGGATGCGGTTTACAGTTTGGAAGCACCGTTTACGGGTGAGCCTAAATTGTTATTCAAAACCAAATCACGGTACCAAGGCACTACCTGGTGCGATTCTACTTTGGCATTGGTGCGGGAGAGTTCAAGGGCAAAACAGACAACTACACTTAGCCGATACAACACGGTAACTGGCAAATTGGAAGAAGTGTACACCCGTAATACAACAGATGCCTACAACAATATTGGCACGCCCGTGCTGGCAAAAAATAAACTTGGGCAACCAGTGATACAAACAACAGACAATGGTACTAAAATACTCATGAACAATGATGTGGGTTCTTCGCCCAAAGGCGACCTGCCTTTCTTGTCTAAGTTCGATTTAAGCACCAAGCAAAATGAAATTATTTGGCGTAGCCCCGATACCTTGTTTGAATATGTGGTGAAAGTGGTCGATGCAGCCAAGATGGAGTTTATTACCCGAAGGGAATCACAACAAACGCCCCCTGCATTTTACCTAAAAAGCCTATTAACAAATCAGCCCGATAAACTATTGGTTGGTTTCCCTAATCCTTATCCAGGATTGGAAGGGGTAACAAAACAAAAGATACAGTATATGAGGGCAGACAGCATTGCCCTCACTGGCGATTTATACTTACCCAAGGGCTTTACCCCGCAAAAAGACAGTGCATTGCCTGTATTCATTTGGGCTTACCCAAGGGAGTTTAATGTAGCAGCCGACGCCGGGCAAGTGAGGGGGTCGCAATATAGGTTTACCACGCTTAGTTGGGCTTCGCCTGTGTATTTGGTAACACAGGGTTATGCCGTTTTAGATAATGCCGAGATGCCCATTGTTGCCAAGGCAGGGCAGAAGCCCAATGATAATTTTGTGGAGCAACTGCGCCTGAATGCAGAGGCGGCTATCAATAAATTGGTGGAACTGGGCGTGGGCGATAGGAATAGGATGGCAGTTGGCGGGCATAGTTATGGTGCTTTTATGACTGCCAACCTGTTGGCGCATACCAATTTGTTCAAGGCAGGCATTGCCAGAAGCGGGGCATACAACAGGACGCTTACCCCATTTGGTTTCCAGAACGAAGACCGTACTTATTGGAAAGCGCCCCAGCTATATTATGAAATGAGTCCATTTAGTTATGCCGACAAAATAAAGACACCTCTACTGCTCATCCACGGGGATGCAGACGACAATCCTGGTACATTCCCCATCAACAGCGAGCGATTGTACAACGCCATCAAGGGCAATGGGGGTACGGCAAGACTGGTAATGCTGCCTTACGAAGCCCACCATTACGATGCCAAGGAAAATGTGCTCCACATGCTTTGGGAGATGACTAATTGGTTGGATAAATATGTGAAATGAGTTATGAATTATAAATTATGAGTGAGTATTGAGTAATAATTCATAACTCATTATTCCTAGCTCCTAATTCCTAACTATTATGGATATTGAACAAATCAGGAATTATTGCCTAAGCAAGCCCCTTGTGGAAGAAGGGCTGCCTTTTGGACCGGAAACATTGGTATTTAAGGTAGGTGGTAAAATATTTTTACTGGCTAGTTTAGAAAGCACTCCATTGAGGTTCAATGTAAAATGCAACCCCGCCTTGGCAGAAGAGCTGCGGGAGCAATACCCATGCGTACTTCCCGGCTACCACATGAATAAAAAGCATTGGAACACCATCATCCCCGATGGCAGCGTATCTACAACACAGCTAAAAGAATGGATAGACCATTCATATATGCTAGTAGCCCCTAAAACAAAAAAGGCAAAAGAATAACCATTTTTGTCTCGCTTTAGGAATTTTTTACAAGCAAAAAAAAGTTCTTATTCCACACATAAATATTGCTACAAAGGCTTGAAGTGTCAGTACAAAAGAGGATTAGATGCTACGTATTTGCGCTTTTTCTTAATCCTTTGTGCTTTAGTGACTTTGTAGCCTAATGCCCAGAAATTGTAACTCTCTAGCAACAAAAAATACTGTTTCAATATTTGTAAAATAACAGGAAAAAGCAAACTTTCTTTTAAAAATACCGTCTTTTTTTTTGCACACCCATTTTGTGCATTCCCCTGTGTAAAAAGCGTAAAACTTTACTTTTCTGTTAATAACTGGTGTGTTTTTTGTTGGTAACCCAATTGCATATGTTATTGAACGGTGGAGGGCATGTGCATTAAAATTAAAAAAATAAAACGCTTTTATACCAAAAACTTGCCTCATATTCGCTGCTCCGAAATAGTTTTTCAGTTGAATAGGGAAGCTGGATTATAGGACAGAGTAACTTAAAAAACAAATAGTATAAATGGATTTTACCAGCTTAAATAAAGACCGTAAACGCAGGAAGAGCAACATAGATATAAGTACGATGTCTTTTGGGAAAGTGCCACCTCAAGCCAGGGAACTGGAAGAAGCGGTACTTGGTGCCATAATGCTGGAAAAAGGCGCATTTGATGTAGTAAGCGAAATTTTAAAGCCCGAATGTTTTTATGTAGAAGCACACGAGCATATTTTTAGGTGCATGATGAGTTTGGAACAAAAAAGCCAACCCATCGATATTTTAACCGTGGTGGAAGAACTCCGGTTCAAGGAATTGTTAGAAGCAGTCGGAGGCCCTTATTTTGTTACCAAGCTTACAAATGCGGTTGTAAGCACAGCCAATATTGATGCCCACGCACGCATAGTGCTGCAAAAGTTTATCCAGCGGGAACTCATCAAAATAAGCGGCGAGATTATTGGCGATGCTTATGAAGACAGCACCGATGTATTTGAACTGTTGAATACAACCGAAGAAAAAATATTCAACGTTACTAAAAATTTCTTGAAGCAAGATTATAAGGAAATGGGCACGGCATTGGCACAGGCCGTTATGCGAATAGATGACTTGCGCACCAAGACCGAGGATATTTCTGGTGTGCCAAGCGGTTTCCCTACACTAGACCGTATTACATTTGGCTGGCAGCCAACGGATTTAATTATACTGGCGGCACGCCCTTCTGTGGGTAAAACGGCATTCGCCCTAAACCTTGCACGGAATGCCGCTTTAAATGCCACGAAACCTACGCCAATTGGTTTTTTTAGTCTAGAAATGAGTGCTGCACAGTTGGTGCAGCGTATTTTAAGTGCCGAAAGCGAAATTCCATTGGAGAAAATTAGCCGGGGCAAGATGGAGGACTACGAATACCAGCAGCTGCACACAAAAGGTATCAAGAAACTGGAAACAGCCCCTATTTACATAGACGACACGGCAGCCCTGAACATATTTGAATTTAGGGCAAAAGCAAGGCGGCTGGTAAACAAGCACAAAGTAGGGCTGATTATCATTGACTACTTGCAGCTCATGAGCGGCAGCGGCGAGAAAAATAGCAACCGGGAACAAGAAATTAGTACCATTTCCCGTAACTTGAAAGCATTGGCCAAGGAATTGAGCATACCCATTATTGCCCTTAGCCAGCTTAGCCGGGCTGTGGAAACAAGGAAGGAAAGCAAAATGCCACAGTTGAGCGATTTGAGGGAATCAGGAGCAATAGAGCAAGATGCTGACATGGTAATGTTTATTTACCGCCCCGAGTACTACGAGGTAAACAGCAACGAGCATGGCGAAAGCACCAAGGGCGAAACCCATATACGCATAGCCAAGCACAGGAATGGCTCGCTGGAAAACATACGCCTGCAAGCCTTGCTGCACATACAAAAATTTGAGGAAATAGAAGACAGCAACAATAAGTTTGGGGGCGGCGGTTCTGGTGGCAACTTTAAGCCTATTACTCCTAGCGGCCCCCTTAGCCCATTGGGTGGCAGCCCTAGTGGTGGCGGCATAAGCGCAGCAGGCGGCAATGGTGGCGGCAAGTTTTTTGTGCAAGGCAGCAAAATGAACACAGGCAACTTTGATGATGGTGTAGATGGGGAAGCGCCTTGGGGCTAGGATTTATTTTGCCAAAAAGGCACAAAAACCCAAAGAAGCATGAAAAGAAAATTAGCTTAAAAATAAAAAAATGTTACTACTCCGGTGCAAGTTTGGTTAATCTGTCATGAAGGAACGAAAACACAAAGGGGTACAATTTTTTAAGGAAACAAGAAAAATTTTTTCGCATTTTATTAGTTAAGTCTCTCCCCAATCATGTTTATATTTAAATAGCTATTTAACCACAGATGGTATAAAGATTTTACGCTAATAAACCATTAGGCGTATGCCTTGGCAAAGTACCCCTACCTCCTAAAGTGGAGTTGAAGCGAAGGTTATTGCGAGTGTAAAGAATAGTACACTAGGCTAAATAACTAAAAAAAGCCGCTGCATATCAAATGCAACGGTTTTTTTTATATTCAAAAAATAAATTAACCCTAAGCTACTATTTGCTTCTTGATGATATTCAATGCAGCACCAGCTTTAAACCACTCAATTTGTTGTTGGTTGTAAGTATGGTTGGCAACAATGGTATCAGCAGTGCCATCGGCATGGGTAAACACCAAGGTAAGCGGCGTGCCTGGGGCAAAACTGGTAAGGCCAATAATGTCTATTGTGTCATCTTCCAGTATTTTGTCATAGTCACTCTTGTCTGCAAAAGTCAAGGCCAACATGCCTTGTTTTTTCAGGTTGGTTTCGTGGATACGGGCAAAGGATTTTGTCAGTACCACACGCACGCCCAAGAAACGAGGTTCCATGGCAGCGTGTTCACGGGATGAACCTTCGCCATAGTTTTCATCGCCTACTACTATTGTGCCTACGCCTGCTGCTTTGTAAGCACGTTGCGTGGCTGGCACTGGGCCGTATTCGCCAGTCAACTGGTTTTTTACGTTGTCTGTTTTTTCGTTGAAGTAGTTCACGGCACCAATCAACATGTTATTGCTGATATTGTCTAAATGCCCACGGAATTTCAACCATGGACCCGCCATAGAAATATGGTCGGTTGTACATTTGCCTTTTGCCTTAATCAATAATTTCAAGCCTTTCAGGTCAGTGCCTTCCCATTCTGCGAAAGGAGCCAGTAACTGCAAACGGCTAGAGGTAGGGCTTACTAGTATGCTTACACCACTACCATCATCAGCAGGGGCTTGATAGCCTGCATCTTCCACCGCAAAACCACGAGGAGGCAATTCCTGCCCGGTTGGCTCATCTAGTTTTACCTGTTCTCCTTTTTCATTGGTCAAGAAATCGGTGATAGGGTTAAAAGTCAAGTCACCTGCAATAGCCAAAGCGGTAACCAATTCAGGTGACCCCACAAAAGCCATGGTGTTGGGGTTGCCATCCGCACGTTTGGCAAAGTTCCTATTGAAGCTGTGCACAATGGTATTCTTTTCTTTTTTTTCAGCACCAACCCTGTCCCACATGCCAATACAAGGCCCGCAAGCATTGGCAAATACGGTTGCGCCAATCTGTGCGAATATGTCCAAGAAGCCATCCCGTTCTATGGTGTATCGTACTTGTTCAGATCCTGGGGTAATGGTATATTCTGCTTTAGTCTTTAAACCTTTTGCAGATACTTGCCTGGCCAAGGAAACAGCACGGGAAATATCTTCGTAAGAACTATTGGTACAGCTACCAATTAAGCCCACTTCTACTTTTGTAGGCCAGCCGTTAGCAGCAGCCATTTCTTTCATTTTGGAAATAGGCGTAGCCAAATCCGGCGTGAAAGGACCGTTTAAGTGTGGCTCTAATTCACTCAGGTTTATTTCGATAATCTGGTCGAAATATTTTTCTGGGTCAGCATATACTTCTGGGTCAGCATTTAGGTGTTCCCTGATAGCAGCAGCAGCAGTAGCCACATCTTCACGGCCAGTAGAAGCAAGGTAACGCCCCATACTGTCGTCATACCCGAAAGTAGAAGTGGTAGCCCCAATTTCAGCACCCATGTTGCAGATAGTGCCTTTTCCGGTGCAGCTCATAGCTTCTGCGCCTTCGCCAAAATATTCCACGATTGCACCAGTGCCACCTTTTACGGTCAAAATACCAGCTACTTTTAAAATTACATCTTTAGGGGCAGTCCAACCGCTTAGTTTGCCAGTTAATTTAATGCCTATTAGTTTCGGCCATTTCAGTTCCCAAGCCAAGCCTGCCATTACATCACAAGCATCTGCACCGCCAACACCTATTGCAATCATGCCCAAGCCACCTGCATTTACCGTATGGCTATCGGTGCCAATCATCATCCCGCCAGGAAAAGCATAGTTTTCCAACACTACCTGGTGAATGATACCTGCACCCGGCTTCCAGAACCCAATACCATATTTATTAGACACAGATGCCAGGAAATCGTATACTTCCTTGCTTTCTGTAGTGGCAACTACCAAGTCTGATTTTGCATCATGTTTGGCAGTGATCAGGTGGTCGCAGTGTACTGTGGAAGGAACGGCCACTTTCGGGCGGCCTGCCTGCATAAACTGCAACAACGCCATTTGTGCCGTTGCATCCTGCATCGCTACACGGTCTGGTGCAAAATCAACGTACGATTTTCCCCTATCAAAATTTTCTAACTTTTGATCGGTATGTAAATGAGAAAACAATATTTTCTCTGACAAGGTAAGTGGCCTGCCCAATGCTTTGCGTGCGGCATCCACTTTTGCAGGCATCTCTGCATACACCTTTTTAATCATTTCAATATCAAATGCTGTTCCTTTTTCTTTCATATCCTAAAATTGAGATTTATCAGAGCATAAAGTTATGAATTGTATTGGAATGCGGTGAATTATTGGATGTTTGGCAAATTCCTTTTTTGAAGTGCTGTTGAGCGCCAACCCTAGCATTGCCTTCAACCTTGATGGGGCAAAACTAAAACTTTTATGCCCCATTTTCATGGGCATTGCCCGCTTGGTTTGGCTGGCTTTTGGCACCCTGAATTTATTTTTCAGGTATTCCTGCATCTTAACTCATTGAAATACAGTGCTTTTATGTTTTTAAAAATGAGTGTTTTGTGAGTGAAAAGTGCTTATTTTTTGCGTGTTTTGTGCCTATTTTGTGCGTGATTTCCGCAGAAAAGTGCGTATTTTTTTGTGTTTTTTTAGTACGGATGTAGTTCATCATAATGTTTTTTGTATGTTGAAAATGATCTCTCGGTGGGGTAGCGAACCTAGGTTAGGCTAACCACAAAAAACCTCCGAGGTAGGGTGTTCAGAATAGGCTCTAAACACTTCGTACAGTTTTATGCTATTCCTTCGCTTTCTGCATCCTCGTCATTTCGAATTAAGCATCTAGCACACCAGAAAAAATGGTTAATGACGGCTTGTAGGGGCGTATTGCTTACGCCCATTCGCTTTCATCATGCCCGTTATTTCGACGCAGGAGAAATCTCGCCTAATATCGGCACGTCACATCCGAACTAAAGCCAAGTGAACGACCTTTGTAAAACCACAAAGTTTAGGAAAAAGTAAAACTTTTTGAAAGACCAGAGCCTGCCGCAGGCCTCCAAGGCAAACGCATCAAAATTTAATCTGCGCCTAATTGCCTATTTTATTCAAAAATGCCTCTTTTCAGTCCTTTTGCCTCATAGCCGGCGGGCTTCAACCTCACCCCCAGCCCCTCTCCAAAGGCGAGGGTAGCTTTGGCACCGCCACTCTATTTTATCCTTTGAAAAAAATAAGGTGGCTGATGCCAGGACTGGTGTCAAACTCGAAGATTCGAGCAAAATGAATTTTGATGCGTTTACCCTGCGCAGGCCTCCTTTTGTGTTCTTTTCAGGGTTGTTTTTTTAATTTTCAATTTTTGCAGGTTGTTTGTTTGATGTAACTCATTGATATACAGTTGTTTTATTTATAATTGACGAAGGTTTTACAGTGATTTAATGGTGATTTATTGTGGATTTAATGATGATTTATTATGTATCAATGTGGATTTATCGTGTATCAATGATGATTTATCATGTATTAAAAATGATTCTTTTTAGGTTGCCAAGTCCGCCTATTGGTAAACTGCTGTAAATTAGTTTACTGTCAGGGATTGTCCAAAAGTAAAATCCTATATGGGGGAAATATGCCCCCATGAGTACCCAAAAATGCCCCCATGATGGGGGAAAATTTGAACCCGCAGCGTGGATGAGGAAGGGAGTATAGTATGAGGGTGGAGGCGTAGATTTGATGGATTATAACAGGCTGGCACATGGTCTTTGACCTGAGCCTAGCAGTTACTTATTTTGAAATATTGACAAGCATTGCTAAAATATTGAAAGCAAAAAATAAGTAACATGGAAGCACAGGCCGGGGAGGCCTGCGGAAGAAAGAAACATTACAATCGTTTACAAATTAGTTAAAAAAAAGCATGAACAAGGCGAAGCAATACGGGTTAAATTTTGTAGTAAAAAACATGGATGATGGTCAATATCCTTTTTTTTCTTGTGATAGGGACTTGACAGGAAGTACAATAAATGATGATATTGCTAGCTTTATAGATTGCGGTGGAGTAAAACAGACAGATAGGTTTCTCAAAGAAATAGATTAACTTCAGCCTTTTATAAAAAATGGCTATTTAGGAGAATATCCAATGGATTCATTTAATGAGGAGGTTGTAAATCTGTCTTCTCCTCCTAGTGTTGCAACATTTAATCGGGGGAGTGGGGACAATATAATACCCCTTGATGATTTTATAGAAATCTTAAAGGAATGGAAAGCCTTTTTACAATCATTGCCTTACAAACATTGGCTCTCAAATCTTTAGTCTCCAATCGGCTACATTCGCCTTTGGCGTTAATAATAATTCAGTTGTATTCAATGCAAAATCAAATATTAAAAGATGTGTTTCATATTAAAAGAATTTTATAAAGAAATAAAATATGAATCAAATATTAGAATTATACAAGATTAGCTTTTATAAAAAGCTAATTCTAGGAAATTATATGAAATTAATGTCATCTAATAACGATTATTTGTCGCAATTCATTACAGACTTTTATACTTTGGATTCTGCAAATGAACTAATTAGTGGCATTAATAGTATTTTAAATGATGAAATATCATTAATAGATTATTCAACTGAATCTTTGGTTACGCTTGTTATGGATAAAACTATTTCTAAGATTTATGCTTATGCAGAGTATAATTCTAGCACATCTTATTTTTCTTTGCCTACAATACACTTAAAAATAATATCAGAAGAATGGCTAGATTATTTAACTAAGTAATTCACCGCTAGTCCACGTCAACTTAATTCTAGCTAAAACAATACCAATAAACGAAGTGTTAATAGTGCGTGTCTGTGGCATGTGCCCTTCTATGGTTTAACGTAGCGAGTAACCACCCCGCCCTTCTGGCACCCCTCAAGAGGGGAATTTAGTTGCGGACAATTATCCATCGCTTTATTTGTTTTGAAGGGTTTAAAATTCCAGCTAGTCCACGACTCCTTAATTCTAGCTAAAACAATACAAATAAAAGAAGTGTCGACTGTGGTGGGTACCCTTCGCTTTGTTCTTCCCCTCTTTTCTACACAGTAGAAACTTAACTAAAATATAGGCGGGCTGCTGTTTGTAGGTGGCGTAACAAAATGGATAGTTGGGTGTGTGGGGTGAATGGTTTACCGTAGCGAGTAACCACCCCGCCCTTCGGGCACCCCTCGAGAGGGGAATTTAGTTGCGGACAATTATCCATCGCTTTATTTGTTTTGAAGGGTTTAAAATTCCAGCTAGTCCACGACTCCTTAATTCTAGCTAAAACAATACAAATAAAAGAAGTGTCGACTGTGGTGGGTACCCTTCGCTTTGTTCTTCCCGTCTTTTCTACACAGGAAAAATCTAACTGAAATGTAGGCGGGCTGCTGTTTGTAGGTAGCGTAACAAAATGGATAATTGCCTGTATGCGGTGAATGGTTTACCGTAGCGAGTAACCACCCCGCCCTTCGGGCACCCCTCGAGAGGGGAATTTAGTTGCGGACAATTATGCATCGCTTTATTTGTTTTGATGGGTTTAAAATTCCAGCTAGTCCACGACTCCTTAATTCTAGCTAAAACAATACAAATAAAAGAAGTGTCGACTGTGGTGGGTACCCTTCGCTTGGTTCTTCCCATCCTTTCTACACAGGAGAAATCTAACTGAAATATAGGCGGGCTGTTGTTTGTTGGCAGCGTAACAAAATTGATAATTGGGTGTATGTGGTGAGATTTCTCCTGACGTCGAAATGACGAAGGATGAAGAACCGGGATTGATGAAAGCGACCGTTTTTTATTTGTTTATACCCTTCGCTTGGTTCTTCCCATCCTTTCTACACAGGAGAAATCTAACTGAAATGTAGACAGGCTGTTGTTTGTTGGCAGCGTAAAAAAATGGATAATTGGGTGTATGTGGTGAGATTTCTCCTGACGTCGAAATGACGGTGGATGATGAAGGCGAGTATAGATAAAACTTTGATACTTAAAATACAATTACATGAAACGAGGAGGCTGTATTTATATAATGACTAATAAAAACAAGACAACCTTATACATAGGTGTAACTTTCGATTTACTAAAAAGGGTAAACGAACATAAGAACCATGTTTACCAAAATAGTTTTACCGATAAATACAACTTGGAGCTAATCGTTTTCTACGAATTCCATTCAACAATTGAAGAAGCAATTGCCAGAGAAACACAAGTGAAAAAATGGAGTAGACAGAAAAAAGAACAACTCATTAACTCAACAAATCCATTGTGGGCTGATTTGTGGGAGGACATTAAAAGTTGGTAAAGGCATCAAACTTCGCTCAGTTCTTCCCGTCTTTTCGAGGCAGGAGAAATCTAACTGAAACGTAGTCAGGCGGCTGTTTGTAGGCAACCTAACAAATTGCATAATTGTCTGTATAAGTTGAGATTTCTCTTACGTCTAAAGGACGTAGGGTGATGAAAGCGATTTTTATAATTGGGACATCTCCTTGGGTAAAGAATGAATAGGTGAAATGCTATAATTTTGGTTCATGCAACAACGTTTTTACTTTGACACATCTGTTTTTGGCGGCCTCTTTGATATAGAATTTGAAGAGGAGACAACTTTGCTTTTTGAAAAAGTACAATTAGGGCAAATCAAGTGTGTTTATTCCAACTTAACAGAAAGTGAATTGAGTAATGCACCAAAAAAGGTTCAAAAATTTTTTCAAAGTTTGAAAGAAGAGTTCAAAGAAAAGGTTTTGGTAACGCCAGAAGCATTGAATCTTGCCCAAACGTATGTGAATGAAAAAGTTGTGGGTGAGACTAGCCTGGACGACTGCATACATATTGCCACCGCAACGTTAAACAAAGTTGATATGCTTGTTAGCTGGAATTTCAAACACATCGTAAATATTTATAGAATCCGTGGCTATAATTCTATAAATTTACGTTTAGGACATGGGACATTGGATATTCATTCACCTAAAGAAATCGTGAATTATGAAAACGAAGGATAAAGTTGTAAAAGAATTTGACACGGTTAAAACTTTCAGGGAAATCAAAACCAAAATATCCAAGGATATTAAAGGGATGACTTTTGAAGAACTGCAAGCATATCTTGACAAAACAAAATTAAAGACGGAGAATGCAGAACTAAGATAGTAGTCTAATAAAAAAATGGCCCAGCTAGTCCACGTCAAACTTCGTGTCGCTGGCGCATCGCCTGTGGCGTGTGCCTTTCGCTAAGGTCGTTCACAAAGAACAGAAATTGGAAAAATTAAATCGTAGCGAAGCCAGACCACAGGCGTGCGGTAGCGTAAAAAGAAGATTATTACTGCTTTTCGATAAGATAATTTGCCACACATATTTTCTGCTTGCCATAACAATAAAAACAAGTTAATTGCATAAAAAAGATGAGCAGGAAGTATAAGTTTCACAACAAAGCAGGGTTGTACTTTGTAAGTTTTGCAACAGTATATTGGATGGATGTTTTTGTTCGGGAAAAATATTTCGCAACGGTAGTAGAAAGCCTTGACTATTGCAGAAAAAATAAAGGGCTTGAAATTTATGGTTGGTGTATCATGCCTAGCCATATACACTTAATAATACGTGCCAAAGACAATAACCCAGATTCTTTGTTAGGGAAATTCAAGGAATATACATCCAAACAATTGATAAAACAAATACAAGAAAACAATGAGGAAAGCAGGAAAGAATGGCTATTGTGGATGATGCAAAGGGCGGCAAGCCAAAACAGCAATGTTGCGAAAATCAATTCTGGCAACACCATAATAAACCAATTGAATTGTGGTCTTACGAAGTGATAGAACAAAAGATGAATTATATACACAACAATCCAGTCGTTTCAGGTTTTGTACAAGAACCACAGCATTGGAAATATAGCAGTGCGATAGATTATGCAGGCGGCAAAGGCGTTCTGGAAATTGATTTTATCTAAGCGAAAGGCACACGCCACAGGCGATGCGCCAGCGAGAAGGCTGATGAACCGGGATGGAAGCCTACTAAAAAAACAACCCCATTCTCATGTAAGAGAATGAGGCTACAAAATGCTAAAAACATTTAGCTATTAATTACTCAACTGCTTGTGCGACGGTGCAAACTTGGTAAGGTTGATACCTTCCACGGCAGCAGTATATTCCTCTATTGTTGGGGTTCTTCCAAGAATGGTAGACAATACCACAACAGGTGTAGATGAAAGCAAAGATTCGCCTTTTTTGCCTTCTGTATCTTCAACCACCCTTCCTTGGAACAAGCGGGTAGAGGTTGCCATCACGGTATCGCCTTTGGCAGCTTTTTCTTGGTTGCCCATGCAAAGGTTGCAACCAGGACGCTCTAAGTACAACATTTTTTCGTAAGTGGTACGTGCGGCAGCTTTAGGTGCAAAGTCATCAAATTCAAAACCAGCGTATTTTCTCAATACTTCCCAGTCGCCTTCGGCTTTTAATTCATCCACAATATTGTAGGTAGGCGGTGCTACGACAAGGGGTGCTTTAAATTCAACCTTACCTTGCTGGGCTTCAATGTTTTTAAGCATTTGGGCAAGAATTTTCATGTCGCCTTTGTGTACCATGCAGGAACCAATAAACCCAAGGTCAACCTTTTTCTCGCCACCATAGTAGGAAAGCGGCCTGATGGTATCATGCGTATAACGCTTGGAAACATCGGCATTGTTCACATCAGGGTCTGCAATCATAGGCTCATTAATCAAATCTAAGTCAACAACTACTTCCGCATAATACTTTGCATTTGCATCCGGGGTTAAAGCTGGTTTTTCGCCAGATTTAATTTCTGCAATTCTTTTATCGGCTTTATTAATTAATCCTTGAAGCACTTGCTTTACATTGTCCATGCCTTTATCAATCATAATCTGGATCCTACCTTTTGCAATCTGCAGCGATTCGATTAAGGTATCATCTTCAGAAATACAGATAGAAGCTTTTGCTTTCATTTCTGCTGTCCAGTCTGTAAAGGTGAATGCCTGGTCTGCCGTAAGTGTTCCCAGATGTACCTCAATAATGCGGCCTTGGAAAACATTTTCGCCACCAAACTTTTGAAGCATTTGGGATTGTGTAGCATGAACCACGTCCCTAAAATCCATGTACTCTTTCATGGTTCCTTTAAAAGTAACTTTCACGGATTCTGGAATTGGCATAGAAGCCTCACCAGTGGCCAATGCAAGCGCAACGGTTCCTGAATCTGCTCCGAAAGCTACACCTTTAGACATCCTTGTATGTGAATCGCCACCGATGATGATTGCCCACTCGTCTATCGTTATATCGTTCAAAACCTTGTGGATTACATCCGTCATTGAATGATAAACCCCTTTAGGGTCACGGGCAGTAATTAAACCAAAACCGTTCATGAACTTCATGAGTTTTGGAATGTTTGCCTGTGCTTTTTTATCCCATACAGAAGCGGTATGGCATCCTGACTGGTACGCACCATCAACAATGGGTGAGATTACCGTAGCTGCCATAGATTCTAGCTCCTGGGCTGTCATTAAACCAGTGGTATCCTGAGAGCCTACAATGTTTACTTCTACACGAACATCGGAACCGGCATGCAGTACCTTACCTTGTGTTATACCTACAGCATTCCTATTGAATATTTTTTCTACTGCTGTAAGGCCTTGCCCTTCAATAGAAATTTCTTTTGATGGGGCAAATACAAGCGTAGGTTCGATATCTAAAATTTTAGCTGCAACTGTTTGTATCTTTTTGCCGAATACAATAGCATAAGAGCCGCCCGCTTTTATAAACTCCATTTTTTGTGGCGTAAAAGCCTTAGCGATATCAATCAATTCTTTATCGCCATTGTACAATTTCTTTTTCTTGGTGTTGATGGTAAGTACGGTACCTGTGGCCACTGAATAAACTTCTTCTAAAATGGGGTCGCCACTTTCGTTGCGGACAACTTTGCCATTTTCATCTAGTTTTTTCACCCAGTTTTTTAAATCAAGACCAATACCGCCAGTAACATCAACTGTTGTAAGGAAGATGGGAGAAATGCCATTGGTACCACCCACAATTGGGGCAATGTTTACAAATGGAACATAAGGGCTGGCTGGTTTACCTGTCCAAAGTGCCACATTGTTTACACCAGACATCCTTGAAGAACCTACACCCATTGTGCCTTTTTCTGCAATTAGCATCACAGATGCATCAGGGTGTTGCGCTTTCAATGCTTCAATTTCCGCTTGCGCCTTGGGGGTAATCATACATTTGCCATGCAGTTCACGGTCGGAACGAGAGTGGGCCTGGTTACCCGGTGAAAGCAAATCTGTAGAAATATCGCCCTCGCCAGCTATAAAAGTTACTACCTTGATTTCTTCGGCTACTTCTGGCAGTTTAGTAAAAAACTCTGCTTTTGCATAGCTTTCAAGAATTTCCCGGGCAATTGGGTTGTCGTTTTTAAATGCTTCTTTTAAGCGGTCAATATCTGCATCGTAAAGATATACTTGTGTTTTGAGGACATCAGCCGCTTGTTTTGCAATAGTTACATCATTGCCCAAGGCTAAATCGAGCAACACTTCAATGGATGGGCCGCCTTTCATGTGCGACAACAACTCAAAAGCAAAAGCAGGTGTAATTTCTTTTACAACAGCTTCGCCAAGGATTATTTCTTTTAAAAACTTTGCTTTTGCGCCGGCAGCACTTGCGGTACCGGGCAAAGTATTGTAAATAAAAAACTGCAATGAATCTGCCCTGTATGCATTGTTGGCATCTTTTATCTGCTCAATAATTTCGCTTAACAAAGCATCACTATCTATTGGCTTTGGATGCAGTCCTTGTGCTTTTCGCTCTTCAATTTCGTTGATGTAATCTTTATAAGTCATAATGGAAACTTTTACAATGTCAAATTAAAAGCAGTTTATAAAATCGTTGTGGTTAACCCCAAAACATGGTCAACTAAGGAGTAGTTATTTCAATTTTGCGGCGAATTTATGGTAAAAGAAAAGCAATAGAAAATGTGTTTTACTATTTATTAAACAAATTCCATAATTTGCAGTCATAAGCCCATTGTTTAAGCAAACAATTATGAAAAAGTTACGTGAATTTATTGAGGTACATGCATTCGGGGTATGCGCTGCAATAGGGGATAAGCTGGGCATAGCTTCCTCCCGTATCAGGATGTGGTTTATCTATATTTCTTTCCTTACCATGGGTTCGCCGGTTATTGTTTATATGGTGCTTGCTTTTTGGCTTAACATGAAGCAGTATATATTGAACGCAAGGAGGAACCCGTTGAGGTATTAGGGAGATAAGACACTAAAATTTAAAAAATTACTAGCCGTTTTGCCAAAGCTGCTTTCCAACCTTTAAGCCGGGCTCAACCACCCTTACATTTTTTTATTGCCAAAAAAACGAAAGCACTTTATGCTTTCTGTCAAATAATTAAAATCCCTAAAAACCTTATCGGGAGCAAGTAATTAGGTGGCTTGGAAACAGTAAAGTGATTTGAAAACCCTTCCTAACCCAAATCCATTTCATAACCTCCATCTAGTAGCCGAATATCGAAGTTTAAACTAAAACCTTGCCGCTACCTGCCTTTAGCTTAATTTTGCATATAATTTAATATTTAAAAATAACCGTGTCAGAAAAGAATTTTATAGATTATATACGCATTTTTTGCCGGAGTGGGCATGGCGGGGCAGGCCAAACGCATTTTATGCGCAATAAACTTACGGCAATGGGTGGCCCTGATGGCGGCGACGGCGGCAGGGGCGCACATATAAAACTTCGTGGCAATTCCAATTTATGGACATTGCTGCACTTGCGCTATTTTAAGAATGTATTGGCCGAAGATGGCACTAATGGTAGCAAAGGCAATTGTACTGGCAAGGATGGGCAAGATATTATCTTGGAAGTACCTTTGGGTACAGTGGCCCGTGACCAAGAAACGGGCGAAATAGAAGCAGAGATATTGGAAGATGGGCAGGAAGTTATTTGGATACGGGGCGGCAGGGGTGGCTTGGGCAATCAGCATTTTGCCACATCTACCAATCAGGTGCCGGAGCATTCGCAACCAGGAGAGCCTGGGTCGGAAGGTTGGAAGAACTTGGAATTGAAAGTGCTGGCCGATGTTGGGCTGGTAGGCTTCCCCAATGCGGGTAAGTCAACTTTGTTGTCTGTCATCACTGCGGCTAAGCCCAAAATAGCCAATTACGCTTTTACTACGCTTGTGCCGCAGCTAGGCATTGTAGAGTATAGGGATGACAAAAGTTTTTGCATAGCCGATTTGCCAGGAATTATTGAAGGAGCGGCAGAAGGCAAGGGGCTAGGGCATCGGTTCTTGCGGCATATTGAGCGTAATTCTTGTTTGTTGTTCTTGATACCAGCCGATAGCAACGACCATAAAAAAGAATTTGCTATTTTATTGAATGAATTAGAGGAATATAACCCTGAATTGTTGCAAAAAGATTTCATCATTGCCATCAGCAAAAGCGATATGCTGGATGATGAACTGAAAGCAGCCATTAGTAAGGAACTACCCACGAATATCCCCCACTATTTCATATCATCTGTTACCAATAAGGGCTTGATGGAACTAAAAGATGCTTTGTGGGAGGTAATGAATAAACCTGTATAGGTATTTTGGTAATTGTATCGAATAGCTTTTAAACCGAATATTTATAAAGGGTTTAGAAGCTATTTTTAATTTATAACTCATTCAAATAAACTATCTGTGTCAATCGTAAATCCCTCAAAAATACTTACGGGTATTGCATCCCCTTTATGATAACTGTTCCTTAAAACATATTTTTCATTTATCAAGTCATACACGCTTACTTGATAATATTCGGGATATACAATCCAATATTCTTTTACGCCATTTTCCTCGTACAAATAATATTTGTCCTTCATTTCTTTGTTGGTGTTGCCTGGGCTAAGTATTTCTATTATCCAATCGGGCGCACCAATGCATCCTCGCTTGTCTAGCTTGGCCAAGTCGCAAACCACACAAATATCTGGCTGCACCACAGAAACAATATCCTTGTTTTTCGTGCTTTTTTTCTTGTTGGTAAGCCTAACGTCAAACGGGGCAGTGTAAGCCTTACACTTTTTATTTTGTAGTTAGTTGCCTATTTGCCTGCTCAAATCAAATGAAATATCCTGGTGGCTGCGCAATGGTGCTGGACTCATCCTGAAAATCCATCCTTTAATCAATTCGACACGCTCTTCAAAATGCCAAGTTAGGTAATCGGCATAAGTATATTGGAGGCTAAAATCGAGTTGGTCTATGTTCGTTATCATGCCTGATTGTTTTTTGTAAAAATAACGAAGAACCTTTAATCGTATTCATTTGAGTTTGACTACCCAACCCCTTATATAAGTCGTTTTTATTGTTAAAATAGAAAGAATTATAATAGCCATTGCCAACAAAAAGGCACTTAACAATTTGGTAACATTGCCCTGCAACGCAATAATAACAAAGGTTTCATATAAACATTGGTAGTAAATAATTCTATTTTATGGCACTTCAAGTATCTTTTCGGGTTACCTTTTATTACCATGGGGTATTAATTTGTAAGCATGCAGGCTTTAAACTAACATCTTCTGTATAACGAATGCGGCCTGCCAATTGAAAAAACTTGCTTTCCATTTGAATTTATTGGGTACTCCTCTGACTGGGACGTTTGTTGTATGAACAAAAATTTTTTTGAAGAATTTTTAAATTGAACAGTTATGAAAAAGCAAAATTTGAACAAAATTGCGAAAAGGTTTTTTGTAGGTAATTTAGTAGCAGCAGCCTTATTCCTTTCTATGCAAGCATCTGCGGCAAACGTAAACCTTGGCACTATTAGCGATAATGAAATACATGCAGATTCATTGAAAGCGAACAAATTGGATGTAAAGTACTTAGGCAATAGCAGCAATGGGCTGGAATTTGATGTACGCTACAACAATGCAAAGGGCAATACATTTTCATTTGTGATTAAAGATGAGAATGGCGAGGTATTGTTTGAAAAAAAATATACTAATAAGGCTTTCTATAAAAAAGTACAATTGCCTAGGATAGATGAGGTAAATAAGTTGAGTTTCAGCATAGTGACGGATAACGATTATACACTGCAAACAAAAGACATCGTAATCAAAACCAAGTACATAGAAGATGTGCTTGTAAAAATAAACTAAACCTTTGGGGCTTTTAAAAATTGGGAGTGATTGGTTTATTAGGGGTAGCTATTTTATAGCTGCCTTTTTTTTCGGTTAATTTTAACCGTTTATATGGATACATTTCTTTTATTTTGCCACACTTGTTCAAAAGCAAGCCGCACATATAACCAGCAGCGAATGAAAAAATTAGTAGCGTCTTTATTTGTTTCCCTTATTGCCATTTCTGCTATCCATGCACAAAGCAAAACAGCCCCGAAAGACTCAGTAAAAATACGCAAGGCCATTACAACAGCACAACCCAAACCAATTGCGCCAGCAAAAGATTGGAGCAAAGTAAACCTAAGCAATAGGCCGGCAGATCATTTCATGGTTCAATATGGGTATGATGGCTGGAGTGGCCGGCCTGATAGTATCCGCACAAAAGGATTTGGCAGGCATTTTAATTTTTATGTAATGTTCGACAAGCCATTTAAAACCAACCTCCATTATAGCGTTGCCTATGGGGCAGGTATTGGGTCTAGCAATATTTTCTTCGATAAAGAAATGGTAAACTTAGCTGGCACAGGAAGCACATTACCTTTTACTGACGGATCCAACGGCGACCATTTCAATAAGTTCAAATTAACTAACATTTACCTGGAAATACCTGCTGAGTTGCGTTTTTACGAAAACCCTGAAAATACAAACAGTGGCTGGAAAGCAGCTTTAGGCATAAAAGTAGGCACATTAATCAAGTCTTATACCAAAGGTAAAAATTGGGAAAATGCTGCTGGGGCTAGTTATTATGGCACAGGGTATATACAAAAAGTAAGCAACAAGCGTTTCATCAATGGCACTAAAGTAGCTGTTAGCGGCCGTGTAGGCTACGGTGTTTTTTCATTGCATGGCGAGTATAATATATTGGGTGTTATCAAGAATGGCTATGGCCCAACCATCAATTCCTATTCTATTGGCATATCTATTGGCGGATTGTGATTTTAAGAAATTTATTTTATAAACCCTGATTGCATTTGCTTTCAGGGTTTTTTTATTTAACCATAAAGACACAAAGGCTCTAAGCAGCAAGAAGTAAATGGAAAAAAGGATAGTGCAGTTCGGCGTAGGGTTGCCAACCTTCAAAAAGTTGGCAACCCTACGCCGAACTGAAAAAAAATATACATGCTTCATTTCTAAACGGATGAAAATACAAGCGTACTTTTGTAAAAAGCAATAAAGAATTTTGATAGAGAAACAAAAAATAAAAGAAGAAGAAAGGGCCATATTGGTAGGTCTTGTTCAACAAGGCCAAACACCCGAGCAGGTAGAAGAATATATGGATGAATTAGCATTTTTGGCAGAAACGGCAGGTGCAGTTACCATCAAGCGGTTTACCCAGAAAATGGAACGGCCAGATAGCAAAACGTTTGTAGGCAAGGGCAAGTTGGAAGAAATAAAAAACTATGTGCAAAGCAAAAATATTGGGCTTGTAATATTTGATGACGAACTCACGGGTTCCCAGATTATCAATATAGAAACAGAAGTAAAAGTAAAAACCATAGACAGGAGCGATTTAATACTGGACATATTTGCCCGTAGGGCAAGGACAGCACAAGCCAAAGTGCAGGTAGAGCTAGCCCAGTACCAATATATACTCCCCCGCTTAAAAGGCATGTGGAAGCACTTGGAAAGGCAAGGTGGGGGCATTGGGTCTCGTGGCCCTGGTGAAACAGAAATAGAAACCGATAGGCGTATTGTAAAAGATAAAATATCCTTGCTGCGCAAACGGTTGGCTGAGATAGACAAGCAAGCATTTACCCAGCGGAAAGAGCGGGGCGAGCTTATCCGAGTGGCATTGGTGGGCTATACCAACGTAGGCAAAAGCACCCTGATGACATTGCTTAGCAAAAGCGAAGTATTTGCCGAGAACAAGCTATTTGCCACGCTAGACACGACCACACGCAAAGTAGTGTTTGAAAACACCCCTTTTCTGTTGAGCGACACTGTTGGTTTTATACGGAAATTGCCGCACCATTTGGTAGAAAGCTTTAAAAGCACATTGGACGAGGTAAGAGAAGCCGATATATTGCTGCATGTGGTTGACACATCTCACATATTATACGAAGACCAAATAGGGGTTGTAAACAAAACCTTGCAAGAACTGAAAGCATTCGACAAGCCGATTATTACCATTTTTAATAAGATGGACTTATATGAAGGGGAATATTTTGACGAATGGCTATCTTCTGAAGTAAAGCAGGATTTACTTTTAGAACTAAAAGAAAAATGGGAGCGGGAAACAAATGGTAATTGTGTATTTATATCAGCTTCTGAGCGAAACAATATTGATTTACTGCGTGAGGTAATAGTAAATAAAGTGAGGGAGATATATGCTGTCCGGTATCCTTACAAGGATACTTTAAATGCTACATTTTAAATTTTGAATAGGAGTATCCTCTACAATACCTTCGACTTATCACTTGCCACTTATGACTTATATATGGTATAAAATAGCAGAAAGTTTAGAAGCGTTGCCTTTTCAAGCCAACAATATGTGCGTAGTAGAAGTTAGCCGCAAAAAAATAACAGTAGCAAGGCACAATGACACACTAGCTGCATTTGCCTATAAATGCCCCCATGCAAGTGGTATAATGGCAGAAGGGTACATAAATGCTTTAGGGCAGGTCGTTTGCCCCCTACACAGATATACCTTTAATATGCAAAATGGGCGCAATACCTCTGGCGAAGGCTATTTTTTAAAGGCATATGTAGTAGAAGAAAGGGCAGATGGGGTGTATATTGGCATGGAAGAAAAAAGTTTTTTCAATTGGGGCTAATTTTTTTTTGCCATTAAATAACATCCCCCTATTTTTGCAACCCCGAAAGGGGCATAGGTACTCCCGAATAGCTCAGTTGGTTAGAGCATCTGACTGTTAATCAGAGGGTCTCTGGTTCAAGTCCAGATTCGGGAGCATTCATTATCAAGCAGTTAGAAACGTATTTCTAACTGCTTTTTTATGTGACCAGAAATGCGACCCGAGCTAAAATTGAAAACTAACTAAAAGAAAATAACTCAAATGATTGTCCTTGCTAACAACTTTATATAAAGAGTTTCTTTATGTGCTGACTAGTTTTTGGTTTGATTTACACTGCCTAGAAATAATTAGCCATCGAAACAAGAATCATTATACTTTAGTAGAAAATAGGATTTGTTTTTTACTCAAGTATATTTAACCCGGATTTTGCAGTTGAAATCTATTGCAAACCCCAACTACTTCAAAGACAAGCATTTGCTTGATTTTTTGGCCTTGCCATAGTACACTATGTTTTCGACCAAAAATTCGGCTCAAATACTTGTCTTTATTGCATTTGAGCCTTTCATAACGAAGTCAATTGCAAAATCCGGGTTTAATTTAGGTTACACTACACTACACGAAACCCATAGAGGCAAAGTTAGTTTTGCGGCACATGTTACAAAAACATATCTGGATAAATATCCATCACTTCAGTTGTGCCTTGATGCTTCTCATTGGTATTGCGTGGCGGAAACAATGCTTGACGACCAATTAGAAGCGGTTGAAAAAGCAATATTGCATGCTAGCCATTTACATTCAAGAGTAGGTTTTACAGAGGGGCCAAAAGTAATGGATCCAAGAGCGCCGGAATGGCAAAGCATAGTACAAACGCATTTGGGTTGGTGGACATCACTCATTAAAAAGAATTAAATTAATGGCATGCCAACAACTATCACAACAGAGTTTGGTCCGTTTCCTTATTTGCAAAATTTGCCTTACACGCAGTTACCTATCTACAGCCAATGGGATGTAAATGTATTTATGATGAATTAATAAAAAATGCATTGTAATAGAAAAATTACGTAATTCTTTTAAAGGGTGCATAAAAGTTTTTTTTAGCTTTTTTTATTAAAAATCAACCTAGCCCAACATTACCACTCCCGAATGACCGGGACAAGCTTTCAAAAGGAAAAGGTAACAGGAACAGGACAAGGGGATAATATTTGCATATTTTTTATAATATATTTTTTATCTTGCTTTTTATTAAAATAGTTTCAGTTTTGCCATTTTTGTGGGATTTTTAAGTTGTTTCTTTTTTTCAAAAATTGTCACCTGCCTTGTAAGCCATTGATTATCAATGATAACACCAAATTTTTATGCGTAATTTGTGCGTATTTGATGCGCATTTCATGCGTAATTTTTGCTTATTTTATGCTCATTTTATGCTCATTTTATGCTTGTTTTTGAGTGATTTGTGCATATTTTATAGACATAAATTCAAGACCAAATTTTGGGACTACAACTATCTTAATATTAGTAAAAAAAGAGCTACGATTGGGATGCCAAGACACTAGTTTTGTAAATAGTTTGTATAAAATGCATTTCTAGCACAAAGATAAAGTTTTTATAGATTGGGGGTATCAGGACAAAGCGAAAAAGTTTTATGCACCCTAAAAATATGGTAGTGGCGTATAATTTCGCATTAGTTAACAAACAGCTTTGCTATAACATACAAATTTCTTTAAAACATTATCCTAAGAATGAAAAAATACAATGAGTTTGTTTTATTAGTTTAAGAGAGTAATGCGAGGATTAATTTCTTAGTGAGGGGAATTAATACTAAGGATTTTAACTTTAGAATTTTATATATAATAGTAGCGTTAACGATTAGCTTATATGAAAAAAACAACGAGATTGTAACGATTCCCGCAGGAAATTTATTAAGCAATGCGGCAATATTTTTTCTCCTGCTTTATGATAACTGGGATGGTATTGCAGCACTTGCCATATGCTTATGCTACCTATATGCCAACCTTTCCAGTACACATATACTCCCAATTTTTCCTGTGTTAATTTATTGTTATGCCATAGGTAACAATTAGGTAATAATTTGATAACACGCCAAAAAGCCTTTGGGTAAAGCAGCAATATAGCTTTGCCGCCGTTAGAAACTGGCCATAAAACCCAGTTTCTAGCAAATGCACTTCAGCATTTAATTATTAACCCACATTGTTATTTATGAAACAACAGTACACAGTTAATGTAAGCCCCCCGCCTTTGGTAAAAGGACGCAGGCAAAAAACAGACAAAAAGTTACTTAAATGGCTGCTGCCAGTAATGGTATTTTTTGCGTTTGTGGTAGGGATGCCTATGGTTAGTTGGGGGCAGACTACCATTTTCTCTGAAAACATGGGTTCTCCTACTGCAACAACTGCTATTATAGCCAATACTTTTCAGAATAGTGGTACGTTAACTTATTCTAATGGTGGTGTAACGAATTCAGCAGATTGTAGAAATACAAACGCCTCTAGTGGATATACAGGTTCATCTGCTAGTGGTAATGTTTTCTTTACAACTGCAACTACACCAATAGGATTTGCAATTGAAGGTATTAATGCTTCCGGGTATACAAGTTTAAGCCTCAAATTTGCGTATCGTAAAGAATCAACTACTGTATTACCAACTTTTACTGTTGATTATTGGGATGGCTCTGCATATCAAAATGTGCCCTTTACATTTAATGAAGCTGCAAATGCCGCAACAGGATGGTATTTAGCCCCTACAATATCTTTACCTTCTGCTGCACAAATAAGTACTTTAAAGTTGCGTTGGACAAAGTCTGGTACTGCAATATCTGTAAGATTAGATGATGTTGTTTTAACTGGAACTGCATCTACCCCAACAATTACTCCCTCTACCAGTTCAATAGCAACAACTACTTATGTTGCAGGTTCTGGTCCAGCAACGGCGAATACGTTTTCGGTTTCAGGTGCTTCATTAACCAGTAGCCCTTTAACTTTTGATAACTTAACCAATTTTGAGGTTTCTACCGATGGTGGAACCACTTTTGGCACCAGCAAAACACTTGCTTTCACTATACCAACACTCGGTTCAACTACTATTAGTGTACGTATGAAATCGGGTCTCTCTGCAACAACTTACAACGAAACATTACATATTTCAGGTGGCGGTGCTACTACGCAGAATATAACTTTGAGTGGCACAGTTACTGCCCCAACGCCAACCATTACACTTACTCCTTCTACCCCTATCACTACTGCTGCCTACACAGTTGGTTCTGGCCCTGGTGCTGCCAGCAGTTTTGCTGCTTCTGGTTCAAACCTTACTAGTAGCCCGCTTACTTTTAATGGCCTTACTAGTTTTGAGGTTTCAACAGATGGTGGCAGCACATATGGCAGTTCAAAAACATTGGCCTTCACTATACCAACTTTGGGTTCTACAACTATCTATGTACGCTTGAAAGCAGGCCTTTCTGCAAATAGCTATAATGAAACATTGAGTATTTCAGGTGGTGGTGCTACCACGCAAACCATTGCTTTGAGTGGAACGGTTAACCCATTGGTTACGCCTTTTGCTTCTGGTAATTTAGCCGCATTGGTAGCTGCTGATAATGGTTCAAGCAATACTACAGTTTCTCTTATTGAAGTTTTAAGTGGAACAGGTTCTCAAAGTTCGCCAGTTTCAAATATTTCTGTTGGGGCAACCGGTGCAAATGCAATTCGTTCCTCCGGTAGTGCATCTTCTACTTTATACCTATCACATAGTAATGATGGTAGATATGCTGTATTCACTGGTCATAATACTACAACTACAGCAGGAAATATTAACACTATTCAGACCAAAGGGGTTGTTACTTTCGACAATGCTAAGAATTTTGCCTTGGCGACTACTTATACGGGAACTGGTACAAATCAGGCTAGGAGTGCAACTACGGTAAATAACTCAACCTATTTTATCGGTGACAATGGTGGTTTTTATAGTAATGGAACTTCTACTGCTAGCCCATCTGGTAATTACAGAGGTGTAAAGGCGTTTGGTGGCACGGTTTATGCATTTTCTGCAAGTGCTACTTCAACTAATACATTAGTTGGAACTATTGCAACTGCAACTGGTGCAACTTACACTAACCTTAGTGCTAATATTCCAAATGCATCTACTCGCCAAGATTTTTATTTGATACAATCTGGTAGCAATGGTTCAACTTATGATGTATTGTATGTTTTGGATGCTACTACTGCTACAGCAGGTACCATTTACAAGTACTCATTGGTTTCTGGTTCTTGGACAGCAAATGGTACATATACAACTTCATTTGGTGGTTTTGGTTTATGCGCCCAAGCATTTGGAGCAGGTGCTAACCTATTTGTATCTACAGGAACAGGTGCTACTGCCGCTAATAGTATCGTTAAATTATACGATGCAGGTGGTTATAACCAATCTATTAATATAACTACAGGCAACAACGTTACTTTATATACAGCTACTTCGCCTGCAACTATTAAAGGTATAGACTTTGCCCCTGCACCTACATTGGTGCAAGACAGCACAGCGCTTACAACCAATATGACTTACACTGTGGGTGCTGCAAACGGTACTCAAACCAATGCTACATTCCGCTTAAATGGATATGGTCTTACATCTGGTGGCACTGTTACTTTCACCCTTGCTTCTAGCAATTTTGATATTTCTACTGCATCAGATTTCAGCACTGCTTTAAGCTCTATCACGCTTTCTTCCAGCAATTTGGCCAATACGCCAATATATGTTAGGCTAAAAAGCGGAAAGACTGTTAACAGCTATACAGATGTGCTTACGATAGCTTCTACGGGTGCTGCTAGCTTAACGGTTAATTTGTCTGCTAGTGTATCGGCAGTAACTAACCCTACTGTTACTACGCAACCTTCTACCACTCCAGCTTCTTATTGCCAAAATACAATAAGCGGTTCGGTAACAGCGCTTACAGTTGCTTCTACCATCCCTGGTTCCGGTACTATTTCAGGTTACCAATGGTATAGCAATGCTGCCAATGCCAATACAGGCGGTACTTTAATTAGTGGTGCTACTGCTGCTAGTTACACGCCTTCTACTGCTACTGCAGGTACTTTATATTACTATTGTGCGGTTATCAACTCTTTTGGCGGTTCTACCAATAGTAATGTTTCTGGGTTAATTACTATTACACTTGCACCAACAGTTACCGTTACAGCAAACCATATTGTACATTACACAGCACAGATGGATACATTTACCGTGGCTGTTTCAGGTACTGGTATTGTAGCTTCTACCTATCAATGGACAAAAAATGGCACACCAGTTACCGTTACAGGTTCAAACGGTGCTAATACGGCTACTTATTCAGAGAATTTAATTACTTGGGCAGACCAAGACAAAATAAACTGTACAGTTACAGCTACCAACGGCTGTGCTGCCGCTGCTACTGTGGCTGATACATTGTTAGTGCCTACTGCTACTGCTTTTGGTACAGGCAACTTGGTTTGCTACCGTGTAAATACAAGTTATGCTACTACCTCCACAAGTGCTGCCACAAGGATATTTATTGATGAATTTAATAAAACTACGGGCAATTTGGTGAGGTCAATCCCTATGCCTTACTCAAAAGGCGTTTGGCCACAAGATGCCAACTATAGCTTAACAGCAAGTGGCACTGCCACATCTGAAGGGTATATGACCTTGTCTTCAGATGGTAAATCTTTAGTTGTGCCTGGCTATAATGCATACGAAGGTAGGACTAGCGTAGCTGGTACTAACCCTGGTGCTTCGCCTACCAATAAAAACGATTTCCGTGTTATAGGCAAAGTTGACTTTACTGGTATTGCGTCTGTGCCTTTTGCAGCCAATTTCTTAGGTGGCAACAATATACGCAGCGTAGCATCGGATGGTACTAGGCTATGGGCGGTGGGTGCCAATGGGTTCTATTATTTTAATGATGTTACAGATAACAGTGCCAACCAATATTCTGGTGTAAATGCTAGGTCGCTCACCATTTTCAATGGTAAGCTATGGGGTGCTTCTGCAGCAACAGGCAATATAGGGATTGATTACTTTGGCGATATATCTTCATTGCGTGATAATGGTACTTTGGGTACTACCTTGGTAGCTGATAGTACTGGTTACGCAAATGCCATGAACCAAACTAAAAGTGCCAGCCCTTACGGCTATACCTTCAACCCAACTGGCGATACCATGTATGTGGCGGATGACGATGCCAATAACTTTGTTACAGGGGCCTCTACTCCAGATGCAAATGGTGGCGGTATTTTGAAATATTATTTTAATAATGCCACAGGCAAATACACCCTTCTAGGCCGTATGGTTATTTCTGGCCTAAACCTTAGGGGTAGGAGTATTGTTGGCGATTTTTCAGGCCAAAAAACAATTTTATATGCCACAACGCTTGGCAACTATTACTCTATTGGTCAGGCCGATCAGGATAGTATTATTAGTTTAACAGACAATGGTGGTTTAAGTGCTACGCTGAATTGGGCTACAAAAACAACACCTTATGCAAACCTTAGGGCTGTTGCATTTGCTCCATCCGCTTCGCAAACACCTTATACGTTTATAAGTTCTAAGTACCATGGCACAACATTCAATAGTACTTTCCCGACCACTATCGCTAATGTTGCTTCTACCAATTCAGGCAACAATTCTTTTGCCTTTGCTGGCAAGTTCATTGGTACAGGTGGTGTTACGGTTACGCCCCCAGTTGGTTTTGAAATTTCTACATCTAGTTCTTTTTCTACCCCATATGCCAACAGCACACCTTACACGGTAACGCAGCAGGATTTGTTTGATACATCTACAAGGTCTGTACAAGTTATCTACGTTAGGTTCAAGCCAACAGTAGGTGGCACTTACGACGATAGCGTAAAGATTACCACAACAGGTGGTGTTACAAAATATGTGCGTGTTACTGGTTATTGCTCTACACCGCAAACCGTTTATTATAAAGGCGGTAGCAATAGCAGCAATATCCTTACTCCATCTTCTTGGACAACCAGTTCTACCCTTATAGGTGGCACATCGCCAGCCACAATGAGCGACTCTAATTATATCTGGAACTTTACGGGTGCTGCAACATTAACGCTGCCAGCCAACTGGTTTTTAGGGTATAATTCATCCATATTGCTTACCAATGGCAAGTTGACTGTACCTAGTACTGCCACCATCAACACAACCACCAACGGCGGCTTGGGTATTGGTATTGGAGCTACTGCCACGCTTGACTGGAAAAACGCGGTAGTACCTGTGTTTACAAGTATTGCCACGGGTAGTACCGTAAGCTATAGCGGCACTATACCACAAACGTTGGCACAAACCACTTACTCTAATCTTTCTTTGAGTGGCGGTTCTGGTGCTGATAAAACAATAACAGGTACTATCGGTATCAATAACAATTTCACCATTGCTGCTGGCACGAATGCTAATGCAGGTACAAATTCTACCGTTTCGTTCAATGGTTCTGGCACAGCACAATCTATTCCTGCCTTGAATTATTGGAACCTTACGCTTTCCAACCCTGCAGGATGTGCCGCTTCTGGTGTAGATTCTGTATATGGTACTGCTTATGTAGAAGAAGGCACATTTACAGTGCCAACTGGTGCAACCCTTTTCTTGTCTGGTTCTGCGGCATCATTGTCAATGTTTTCTTCAAGCCAGCAAGTGATGGTCAATGGTTCGTTCATCAACGGATCTTCTTTGGGTACGGCGTTTACAAGCTTTAATGGTGGTACGCTAACCTTCGGTGCAGGTAGCAACTATTATCATACCGTAAATGGTGGTGCATTGCCATCTGCCACTTGGAACGCATCATCTACTTGTAATATCACAGGGGTTACTAGTACTGCATTGTCCTCTGGCTATACAAGGACATTTGGCAATTTCACTTGGAACTGCCCAAGCCAAACAGTAACACAGGTAATTAATTCCTCTAGTTTTGGTACGTCGGGTACATTAACAATAACCAACACGAATACTGGTTCATTTTCGCTTATCAGTACACTTGGTAGTGTATTGACCAATACCTTTGGCAATATTGTGGTAAGCAGCGGTGGTAAATTGATTGGTGCCACGCCAAATGCTACCTACCCAACCATGCAAGAGAACATAACTGTTCCAGGAAATGTAACGGTAACAGGTACTGGTATATTCGACTTCGCTAGTGCTAGTAACTCGGTATCTAGCCTTGCTTACCCAACCATCCTTAACCTAAGCGGCAATTTGAGTATAGGCGCAAGTGCCAAGTTTTATACAAGCATCGCAAGTACAAATGCCTTTTTGCATGGCAAAGTAGTGTTCCAAAAATCAGGTACACAATTGGTGAACGATTCTGCTACAACTGCAAACAACACCGATATTGATTATATAATCAATTCCGGCAGCACGGTTAAATTAGGTTATGCCCAAACATTAACCTACCGTTCTACAGGTGCTACCGATGCCATCACCAACAATGGCACGATAGATTTGAACGGCAATACGCTTACCTTCAACACCCTTACTGGTTCAGGTAAAATAAAAGGTTCTGCCACTTCTAGTTTGGCTATAAATGGCACGGCAAGTAACACGCTTTCTTTAGACCAAACCACACTTGGAAGCAGCAACTTGCTTAGCAACCTTACGCTTACAAACACAGGCACTACTACCTTGGGCAATTATGTGAGCCTAGTAGGTGTGCTTTTGCCTTCGGCAGGCACTTTTGCAGCAGGCGATAGCTTGCTTACTTTAAAATCAGCTGGCATATTAACCTCTGGTACAGTAGGTCCAGTATTAGGCACTATCACTGGCACAAGGGTTACGGTAGAGCGTTACATACCTAAGGGCTACCGTAGGTACCGCGATTTTGCACCGGGTGTTTACAGGTCAACCAACACCATTTTCAACCAATGGATGGAAGGTGGCAACAACACCACAGGCAACACTGCTACTACTCCTGGCTATGGCATTTTCATCACAGGTGGTACGGCTGTTGCTGGCACAACCAGCACGCCAAACAGCATCAGCACAGACGGGAACGGCTTTGACGTGAGCTCCGGTGCTGTGAAGACCGCTTATACCTTCACAACGGGTAATTGGAACGCTATCCCGAACACAGGCTTGGCTTTGAATCCATTCCAAGGTTTCAGGCTGCTGGTAAGGGGCGACAGGACTTTTAACCTATATGGCACGCCAATAGACAATACCCCTAATGGCTTATTGATGTACAATGCCACCGCGCTGCGTGCAAAAGGTCAGTTGATCACAGGCAGGGTTACGCTCGATTCCACCGGCGTAACAAATATCAATAGTAGAAGCACTAATGTTACTGCTTTTGCAAGCAAGCCTTATGGCTTGACCACAGCAAACGATTCTAGCTTTAACCTAGTGGCTAACCCGTATGTATGCCCTGTGGACTGGAAGATTGTTAGTGACAGTAGTGCCAATATTGAGAATTACTACTATTACCTAGATCCTAATTATGGCACAGCAGGCGGGTACCAAGCCGGCAACCCTACTACTGCCCCTAACTATATTCAGGCAGGGCAGGCTATCTTTATCCAGAACAAGAAAACTGTTTTGCCAGCCAACCCTAAGTTGGTGTTTACAGAGACTTCTAAAGCACCTAGCAGTGCCAAAACATACGTGTTTGGCAGCGGTAGCCTAAGCAAGATGGTGCTTACGCTTTTGAAACAAATAGGCGGTGTGGACACTACTTTCTGGAAAATGGATAAAGCCACATTGGCATTCGATAGCAGCTTTAGCAATAGCTATGATGGAAACATAGATGTACCTAAGTTGCCAAATGCTTCTGACAACCTGTCTATAAAACAAGGCAGCAACAGCCTTAGCATTTACGGACGCAAGCCAGGCACGAAGGACGATATCATTGGCCTGTTGCTTGATGGGTTTTCAAAAGCCAAATACCAGTTGCAAGTAGATGCCACAGCCTACAACGGTGGTGGCTTGACAGCCTTTGTTTATGACAGCTACTTGAAAACAGCCACAGCTTTGCAACCTGCAGTGAACACGATAACATTTACTGCCGACAATGCGGTAGCGGCTAGCTATCAAGATAGGTTCAGTATCGTGTTCAAGCCTACAATTTTGTCTGTTAACAGCATCACGGCTAGTGCAACATTGAAAGATGGCGCAGCAACTGTAAGTTGGAATACAATAGGTGAAAACAAAGTAGCAGGCTACACAGTAGAGAAATCAACAAACGGTGCAGCATACACAAAAATAGCAACAGTAACAGCCAAGAACACGGCCAGTGCTAGTTATAGCGCAGTGGACAACAATGTGGCATCAGGCACAACTTACTACCGCATCAAAGCCACAAGTTTTGATGGCAGCATTGCTTACAGTAATGTAACAAGTGTAACGCTCGCTACTGAAAACTCACAATTCACATTGTATCCTAACCCTGTAATCAACAGCAAACTGAACGTGAAACTGGAGAATGTTAATGCGGGCAAATACACCGTGAGCATTTACAACAGCCTTGGGCAGAAAGTGCATGAGGAAGCAGTAAGCCATAATGGCGGCAGTGCTGTACTTGCATTGAGCATCAACAGCAAGTTGGCAACAGGGATGTACAATATTACCATCGGCTCAGCAAATAGCAAGCAAGTGGTTTATGAAACAAGTGTAACGGTTGAGTAGTCCCCAACCCCTCAAGTGGAGTTTGGAAGCCAGTAATATGGGGATGCTAATAAGGGCAGGGATGGAACTAAAACAATTTTAAGCAACAAACCTCTCAGTCTTTAATCGGAGTTCAAAGTTCTCGTTAGGGGCGGAGGGGTTAAAAAAAAAGCAATTATGCAACAAAATATAAAAGTGTTAAAGCGCATAGGCAGGATTTGTGTAGGCTTAGCATTGCTTATAAGCGTAAGCTTGGCGGTAAATGCACAAACGCCAGCAGATACCCCAGGTGGCCCTGGAGGAGGCGGCGGTGGCGACCAAGGAATCCCAGATGGGCCAGTTGTGCCCCTTGACAGGGACATGAGTATTGCCCTGCTTGCAGCAGGGGTAGCTTATGGCTTTTCCACCTTCACAAAGAGTAAGAGTAGGGTTATTCTTGGTTTTCAATAATAAGCAACATTTTCAGCCTATTAAGAAACTGTTTGAGCCTAGTTTTTAACTAGCTCAAGCAGTTTCTTATATTATAATGAAAAAGATTGGTTATAAAATAAGCAGCATATAAGTTTTTAGAGCAAGTGTTTATAATCAATTTAAACAGCACAATCATTTAATTAGCAATATAAACAATCTACAAATTAATAAACATGAAGAAAATTTCTACCATTTTACTCGTTATTGCATGTTACACCGTTTCTGCCCAAACAACCCTCTTGCACTATTGGAATTTTAATGGGGTGGTCAATAGCTCTGCGCCTTACGATACTGCGCAGTCGGTAATCTTAAAACCAAATTACAGTATTGGCGGGGCTTCTTTAAACTATGCGGGAGCTTATACAGATGGGGTTACGGGTGATACTGTGAACCAAAGGATACCTGTTGCCAATTGGCTAGGCTTGCAGAATGCGTTGCGTTTGCGTGCCACCTATGGACCATTTACCATGTCGTTGCCTACTACTGGCTACAATAATATCGTGGTTAAATATGGCGTGTATAGAAGCACAAGTGGGTCTGCATTTAATACCGTTACTTATACCACTGATGGCGTAAAGTGGGATTCGGCAGGCTTGATTATTACCGTTGGCACTACTGCCCCAACAGTTGACAAAGGCACTTATTTGATTGATGCCGTAGCGTTGCCTACGGAATTAGTTACCTTGGATTTTTCTAAAATTGTGGGCGTAAACAATAACCCTAAGTTTCAGGTGCAGCTAAACTTTGATGCAGCCAACACAAAAGGGAATGACAGATACGATAACATATCCGTAGAGGGTGCAGCGGTTGGTTTACCATTATTGTTGCAATCGTTTAATGGCGGCTTGGTAAACGGCAATGCAAGTTTATGGTGGGAAACATCAAACGAAGTAAACGTAAAATGTTACGAAGTAGAAAAAAGCATAGACACTAAAAGTTATCAATCGTTGGCTATTGTGCCTGCTACAAATGCGGCTGGGCAAAGCAATTATCAATATGCAGATGCTAATGTGAAAGGGGTTGCTTATTACCGCCTTAAAATGATAGACAATAATGGAAGCTATCGGTATAGCCCAGTAGTGCTTGTAAATGGCAACGCTTCGTTGAAGGTCATAAGTTTATTCCCTAATCCTGCAATCAATACAATTACTATAAAACATGGGGCATATCTGGCAGGGGCTAAAATTACAATTTCAAACGAAGAGGGTAAAATTTTAATGTTAGCTAATATACTATCAGGTACCAATCAAACTAATATAGACGTTCACAAGCTAACGAAGGGTACTTATTTTATTGCTACCATCAGTAAAGAAGCGAAACAAGTAGCACAGTTTGTAAAGGAATAAGGCTAGTTACATTAATACTAAGACTATTTTCAAACCCAGGTTTTGCAATGATTAAAGGCGTAATGCTTTCATTGCAAAACCTGGTTGTTTTTTACGAAGATTTTGGAGCTAACGCCCCCGTTCTTTAAGTGTTTGCAAATGCTTGGGGCGTAGCCCTCTTTTCTTCGTAGATATATGTTGAAGATAGTTTAGTGGCGGTGGCCTTAATATACTTCAGGCATATTGTACTGCCAATTTTATCGAGTGTTAATTTTCTGCAATGCTTTGTAAAAAAAGTATAGATAAAAACATTTGCTTAAACGTTTGTTCTTTACAATAGTATCAACCCAGATATATACATTTGTATCATAAAACGCTTTGTTGCTCATGAAATCTAAGAATTTACTTGCCGTATGGATGGCCATTTTAGTTGCCCTTGTGGCGAATGCACAGAAGAACACTTCGCTAAACCATCCTTATTTATTTTTTACTCCTAACAAATTAGCTATTCTAAAACAGCGTATTCAAACAGATACGTCTATCAGTAATAACTGGGCTTCAATCATCAAAGAAGCGGATGGGTTATTAATAAAAGGGGATGCGAAAGCAAAAATCGACTGGCTTTCCTTGGCCTACCTGATGACCAACGATAAAAAGTATGCGGATAAGGTAAAAGATATTTTGATAAAGCTATGCAGCAAACCCACTTGGAGCAATGAGGAAATGATGAATCGTTCACCTGCTTGGAATTCGGATTTAGTTACTGCATCTAACTGCTGGACTGTGGCCATAGGATACGATGCCATTTACGATTACCTGACAAAAGAAGAAAGGAAAACAATAGTAGATGGTGTTGTGCATAATGGCATACTACCTGCACTGAACGATTGGGTTTTGCCGGGCACGCGCATTCATACGCTAAATTCCATGGGGCATAATTGGTGGAGTTCCTGTGTGGATATGGCGGGGTTGGCAGCAATGGCTGTTTTAAATGACAATGAAGCAGCATCGGGCTGGGTAGAGGCTGTGTCAAAAGGATCGGAAGAGTGGATGAGATTTACGGGGGATGAGCTGCAATTTAAGCCCCGCACCATGGACAGGAGTGGCGGAATGTACGAAAGCGTGAACTATGCTGCTTTTGGCATGTCAGAATACTTGTTTTTCAAGTTGGCTTATGCCAACACATTCCCCGGGAAAAAACAATCTGAGCCACCCGTGCTGAAAAAGATGGCAGATTATTTTTTACAAGTATCTTATCCCCGTACTGGGCAAATTTACTCCCTTGATTTTGGAGACCACCATATTACCACTGCCGTGGAGCGACCAGTGAAATTGCTACAGGCATTGGGCTACCAAAGCAACAACAACCTATGGTACCTAAACCAAGTAGAAAACGGGCAGCATAGGGAAGGCTTGTTTACCAACACGCCAATAGGCATTGTTTACATGCCAGACATGAGCAAAGCCCCCAAAGTACCAGATATGCCAACATCGGCTTTGTTTGCCGATATGGACTGGGGCATGATGCGCAATTCTTGGGAAAAAGATGCCACCATGCTGGGCGTGAAAAGTGGCTATACTTGGAACCACTCACATGCCGATGCCAACTCCTTTATCCTCTTCCACAAGGGGGAGGACATCATTAAAGATGCAGGCAATAGCTCGTATGGCACTAAGGAGTACTCGCAATATTTTTGCCAAAGCGAGGCTCACAACGTAATGCTGTTCAACGGCAAGGCACAGCCAAAAGAACAGGAATACAACGGCTCGCCATTAAGAGGGCAACTCACCGAATTGATGGATGCAGGGGACATGAAATATATACTGGCAAATGGGGTGGGGCCTACCTCGGCCTATTTCTCCCGCAATTTCCGCCATTTCCTTTGGCTGGGCAAAGTGATATTGGTAATAGACGATGTAAAAGCGCACGAAACAGGCAAGTTTCAATGGTTGCTGCACCCCGGTGGTACGGCTAAAAAAGTAGGTGGCGATATTAGTATTGTAAAAAACAATGCAGCCGTATTGGTGCGGCCATTATTCCCCGAGACACTTGTGCAAACAGGGTACGACCATGATTTCCCTGAAAAAATGAAGCTAGAAGAAGTAATTGCCCCCAAGGCAAGGGACGAAAAGAACCTAACTGAAATATATTATTCCATCAATTACCCGCAGGAAGTAAGGCAAACCAAGTTCATCACCGCCATCATACTTAAAGATTCTGTGAACGACAAAAACCTGCCTGTAATAGAACGCCTGCACAACGAAACCATGAATGGCGTGCGTATAACACAGGATGGGAAAGTAATGGAACTGTACCTGAACCTGCTGGCAGATGGGCATATAATGCACCTAAACAGCATCAATAGTTTCAATGGCTGGGAAACAGATGCTTACCTATTGGGCATTACCTACCCGCAAGGGATGAAAGATGCTGCGCCTGCCGATGTATCTGACTATTTCATGGCCTATGGCAGCTACATACGCAAGGATGGGCAAACAGTGTTCAATTCCTTGTCTAAACTATACATGATAGCGCGTAAAAAAGGCACTGCATTAGACATAGTGCTGCAAGGCCAGCCATTGATAAATGCCAGTTTTTATGCCCCTCAAAAGCCTGCTTCATTTATACTAAACCATCAGCCATCAACCTTCATTTACCAGCAAAATATGCTGGGCATAAGGATAGACAACTCTGCCAGGGATTTTGCCGAAGGGCAACCGTATTAAACATTTTGCCTGCTTGATAAACAAAGGCCTGGCTTATTTTTAAGCTGGCCTTTTTATTAATATAGTTTTAGTTTTTGCCTATTTGCCACCATTTTTTTTGCTTTTGTTTTTCAAAAATTGTGTGCTTTATTGTAAACCATTGATTATCAACACTATTTTCAATTTTTTTTGCGTGTTTTATGCGTGATTTGTGCTTTCTTTTTGAGTGATTTATGCGTATTTTATGAGTGTTTTGTGCGTATTTCTGCACATTTTTTGAGCATAAATACAACCCCATTTTTTGGCAAAAAATACTATTTTACTATTAGTAAAAAAAGAACAATGATATTGTGTTTGGTACAATATTGGTTTTTTGCCACCATCCTTTACATCAAAGAAAGTGCAAATATAAAACTAAAATTATTAGTATTTTGAAAAAATATTGAGTAATTGCTTGATGGTACACCAGCCGATAAATCAAATAATACCATGTATTACCCACAAAAAAGGCTGCCTTTACAAAAGCAGCCCTTAACTAAAATTTATTTAGACATCTACTTCATATCATCCCCTTTAAAACTCAAAGGCAGCAACATAGTTGCTTGTTTTAGTATAAATACTTTGCCTTCCATGCCGCTCAGCAATATGCGGATGGGCTGGTTGTGGCGGCTTTCAAATTCCTGCAATGCCTGCCTGCACATGCCGCAAGGGCTTAGTGGGCGGTTGCTTTTTCCATTTAGGTTATGGTAGCTGATGGCCATGTTCCTAACCCCTTGGTTGGGGTATAGCTGTGCAGCAGATGCCATCAATACCCTTTCGGCACAGATGCCCACAGGGTAACTTGCATTTTCCTGGTTGCTGCCCACCACAAACTCGCCACTGGCCAATTCGGCATAAGCACCCACCTGAAACTGGGAATATGGGGCATAGGCCAACTTAGTTGCTTTGCGGGCTTCTTCTACCAGCAAAGCATCGCTTGGCGTAAGCTCGTCTATCGATTCGTATTCCTCGTATTCAAAACTGTATTTTTCTATTTTCATGTTGTATTATTTATTTAGTCCAATTTAAATGCCCTCAACTTTATCATTTCTTCCACGCTAAGGCCAGTAAGCTCAACAATTTCTTTGTTTGCATAACCATTAGCTATCATTTTGCTTGCAATGGCATTTTTTGTTTGTTTGCCGCCAATTTCTATCCCTAAGTATTGGGCTGTTTCAATTTCATTTTCCCTGATTCTCCTTACATTTAGAAAACCTTCATATTCCATCCTTTCTTCCTTTGTTAGCTTAAGTAATTTTAATCCTTCCTTTGCGTCAAGTATGCCCTTTGCTTTAAACCCATCTTTTATATCGCTATTTTTCAGGAAATATATCCATTCGTCTAGGCTGTCTTTAGCAACATCATTAAAATTATTGACTTTGATAATGTAATACTCAGGGAATATTTGGTATGCCTGTTCCTTAAAGTAAATCTTTTTTTGGGCTTCAGACAACTGCAATAAGCCCCCGGAATGCAAACCTGTAAATTGTGTCTGGCCTTTATATATGTAATCTTTACCCTGCCCGAGATCGAAATAAAGGATATTGATAGAGATTACATGCTTTATTTCGCCATACTTGTAACCCGAGTACATTTGTTCTGTTACCAATTTAGATGCTGCATATACCATCCTATGGAAATAATCACTTTCATGGTTTTGCTGCACCTCTATAATTATCAACTCTTCTTTACTGTTTTTAACCAATATATCTACCCTGTTTTGCTTGTCTTCGGGCGAAAGGCGGTTGGTTTCGCTTTCCAAAACCTCCTGTATAAGTACATCTTCCTTTAAAAGCTCGGATAGGAAGCCTTCAAGAATAACAAAGTTTACTTTGTTCCTAAGCAGCCTTTTAATGGCCCAGTCGAAGCGGACTAAAGTATCTGCCATATCTGAAAAATTAATAGAGGTTTATTTTATAAAGTTAAATAATCTTCCCCAACGAGGACCATCATTCCAGCTAAACCATATCAGCGATGCCTTGCCTACAATATGTGTTTCTGGCACAAAACCCCAGTATCGGCTGTCTTGGCTACGGTGGCGGTTGTCGCCCATCATCCAATAGTAATTGTATTTTGGGGTATAGGTAGTTGCTTCTTTACCATTAATGATGTATTTGCCATTGACTTCTTCCAATGTGTTTTGCTCATAGTTTGTAATCAACCTCCTATACAAAGCAATATTTTGTGGCGTAAGTGCAATAGCATCCCCTTTTTTAGGGATGGTGATAGGCCCATAATTGTCCAACGCCCATTTGTTGTTGATAGAGTCATTTGGGAACATATTGATGTCTGTACTTTCGCTAAGCCTTGGCTCAATAGATACTACATTGGGTAATGCTTTTACTTTTTCATAATTTTCAAGTGTTAGGTTCAGCATACAATTAAGGCCATTCATGGTATCTTCCTCATAGTCGTCATTTTCCTTGTTTATCCTTACATTCCTGTCTTCTGAAATAGATATTTTTATACCTAAATCTTTTTCTAAAAATTCTGTGGTAAAAGGAGTTTTAAGTTTTAGCAAATAATCTGTTTGAGCATTTGCAGGTTTGTAACCCAATTGGTTGTTGATATATAAAATGCCTTTTTTTACCTGCAAAACATCGCCGCCAACTGCTACGCAGCGTTTTATGTAATTATCTGTTTTGTCGTAAGGGTGTACCAAAATAGGGTATGCGGCCATTAGTGCCTCCCTATTGCCGTTGTAAGCAACACGCAACACATCGTAGTAAGGCTGTTTGCTGCCAAAATCTGGCAGGTTGATAATGGTATCGCCAGCAGGGAAATTGAACACCACTACATCGTTTCGTTTCACTTCTACAAAACCTGGCAAGCGCTTGTAAGGCAATTGTACTTCTTTGATATACGAAGGCGTGGTAATAGAGCCAGGCATGGTATTGTGCACAAAAGGGAAAGATATAGGCGTAATGGGGATGCGCGGGCCATAGCTCATTTTGCTCACAAATAGAAAATCGTTGATGAGCAAGGTACGCTCCATGCTGCCCGTGGGTATTACATAAGCCTCAAAAACAAATGTCCTGATAATAGTAGCAGCCACTACTGCAAAAACTCCCGCATCTATCCATTCCCGGCTGGGCGATTTTTTATAAGCCTCAAAGGCTTTTTGCCCATGCCATTTATCTTCTTTATTAAAACCAATATAGGGGAAATATAAAAAAGGGAGGAATGCAACCAACGTATGGTCCAGCAAGCTAAACCGTTTGAAGTGCATTGTAAATATGATGGTAATCCATATAGTAATAAATTGGCCTGCAATAGGCACTAACTGAAACCAGAACCACGCTTTTTTAATATTGCATTTTTCTACAATTAACCAAGTATTATAAAAAGGAACCAATGCCAGTATGGGGTTTATGCCCACTTTTTTAAACATGCCATATATACCTGCATGCCAACCAATAATGCCAATAATGAATAAGAATAAACCCATAGTATTTTTTTAAAGTGTGGCAAAAATAAAGGTATCGGCTATCATAGCCTTGCTTTTGTTTTTAGAACTACAAGGTTAGTGCTGTTATGGCTTTTAATATTACTGTATGCCTGTTAAACTATTGCAAAGAAAGGGGGGGAGTTATGAATTATAAATTATAGACCGTTGTCTTTTACCTTTTAGGGTTATCCTTGGGTGCTATTGTTTACCACGGATTGCACACATGGCTACTTTTGTTTAACCCGGATTTTGCAGTTGAAATCTATTGCAAGCCCCACTTACTTCAAACACAAGCATTTGCTTGATTTTTTGGCCTTGCCATAGTACACTATGTTTTCGACCAAAAATTCGGCTCAAATACTTGTCTTTATTGCATTTGAGCCTTTCATAACGAAGTCAACTGCAAAATCCGGGTTTAACTCCATTTGGGGTTTTAAGCAATGGTAGTGTCACTATTAGCAGCTCAAAAAAAAATAGCAGATGCTCCCAAGTTGCAGGGCAAATAAGCAACAGAAGCCCCGAAGGGGCGTAATATACCAGCTATGGGTGTAGCACATCGGATTTTCGGTACAGGCATACCTATCTATTCTTATTTTTGTCTATCTAATTATGATTACAACTGTATCTTCTTCCCCACCATCAACACCTAAGCAAATACGCATAGCTGTTGCGGCATTCTTTTTTGTATCTGGTTTTGGTTTTGCCAGTTTTGCCTCCCGCATACCAACATTGCAGCAAAAACTGCACCTGAACGATGCCGAGCTAGGCACAGCGCTTTTTGCCACGCCTTTGGGGTTAATTTGCACGCTGCCGCTTACAGGCTTTTTGTTAAGTAGGTACAGCAGCCGTTATGTATTGCTGCTAGGTAGCATTTCTTATAATATTTTACTTTTTTTATTGGGATTGGTAAACAATAGCTGGCAACTGGGCATTGTATTGTTTTTATTTGGCTCTGCTAGAAACCTGATGAATATATCTGTAAATGCACAGTCTGTGGGCGTGCAAGGGTTGTATTCCAGGTCTATCATTACCACTTTCCATGGTATATGGAGCGTTTCGGGTTTTGCCGGTGCGGCATTGGGCGGCTGGATGATTGGGAAAGACATTGTGCCTGCCACCCATTTTGCAATAGTGGGTTTGCTTTGCTTGGCCGTAATGGGCGGCTTTTTTAAACATACCGTTCGGCATGATGCCCGCAAGGTAGAAGGGCAAAAGCCCCCTTTGTTTTACTTCCCCGACAAAGCATTGCTAAAACTTAGCCTAATTGCGTTTGGCTGCATGGCCTGCGAGGGCATCATGTTTGACTGGAGCGGTATTTATTTCCAGAAAGTAGTACATGCGCCTAAATATTTAATCACCACGGGCTATGTAGCTTTTATGTGCGCTGCTGCAGTGGGTCGCTTTTCTGGCGACTGGATGGTGAACAATATTGGCATTAAAAAAGTACTTCAAATTTGCAGTGCTTTTATTGGGGTGGGGTTGTCTATTGCTATTTTCTTTCCCTATCTTGTTACGGTTACCATTGGCTTTGTGGGCGTGGGGCTGGGTATTTCCTGTATTGTGCCATTGATTATGGCTTTGGCAGGCCGCACATCTGGCAAGTCGGCAGGCATTTCTATTGCATCCGTTTCTACCGTAAGCTATTTTGGTTTTTTGCTGGGACCGCCTATTATTGGCTATATAGCCGAAGCAGCTAATTTGCAATGGTCGTTCTCTATCGGCGTGCTTGCTGCTGTTGGGATGTTTGGGTTGGTTAGCAGGGTGGTTAGGTAGAATGAGTCTATCAATTCCCGATTTAACAAAAAATACATCCTACCTATTTAATAGGATACTATTATATTTGCTTCCTAAATTATATAAATTATGAGCTTACGTCTTGGTGATATTGCACCTAACTTCCAAGCCAAAACCTCCCTTGGCGATATTGATTTTCATGAGTACCTAGGCAATGGCTGGGGTATTTTATTTTCCCATCCTGCCGATTACACGCCTGTTTGCACAACAGAACTAGGCAAAACCGCCTTGCTGCAAGAAGAATTTGCCAAACGCGGCGTGAAAGTACTGGCACTAAGCGTGGACAGCGTAGCAAACCACACTGGCTGGATTAATGATATTAACGAAACACAAAGCGTTACGGTTGGTTTTCCTATTATCGCGGATGAAGACAGGACAGTGGCTACTTTGTACGACATGATCCACCCGAATGCTTCTGAGAAGTTTACCGTACGTTCTTTGTTTATCATTGGTCCAGACAAGAAAGTAAAATTGTTTATTACTTACCCAGCTTCTACCGGTAGGAATTTTACAGAGGTTTTGCGTGTTGTTGACAGTTTGCAACTAACTGCTAATTACAGCGTTGCTACACCAGCCGACTGGAAAGAAGGTGAAGACGTGATAGTAGTACCTACTATTAAAACAGAAGATGCTATTGCAAAATTCCCTAAGGGAGTGAAAGTGGTAAAACCATACTTGCGTTATACTCCACAGCCTAATAAAGACTAAGGGATTTGTTTTAAGTTTTGAGTTTTAGGTTTTAAGTTATTTTTCCTGTGAGTGAATATATGTGAGGGCGGCAATTTTTGCCACCCTTATTTTTTGCACATTTTAAGCGTTATACCAAGAAGGCACTAATGCTAGAAAGGGGCACGAAGGAAAAGGGCATATTTGATTAGTAGGAGATTGACTTATAAAAAACTAAATAATCTTTGCTGTCAATGGTAAAAAAAGTACCTTTAGCATATTAAAAAAGGAAAAATGCCAGAGTTGTTTAGGATGTTTGGGATGAGATTCATTTTCTTTGCCAACGAGCATTTACCAATTCATGTACATGTTGAAAACAGCGATTGGGAACCTAAATTTAATGTTAGCCCCGAAGTGGCATTAGATAAGCAATGATGACTTGAAAAGAAAAGATATACGCCTTGCATAAAGCATCATAGAAGAAAATACAGACCTTATCGTAAAAAGGTGGAAAGGATTTTTTAAGCAAGATTAAACATAAGAGTATGCGTATTACAAAAGTTTGGTTCAACGATGAAAACATATACTTCAGGACGGATGTGGGCCATACCATTGGCAACCCACTTGCTTGGTTCCCTAGCTTATTGAATGCTACGCCTGAGCAAAGGCACCGTTTCAGGATTGGCCATTATGGCGTGCATTGGGAAGAACTAAACGAAGACCTAAGCCTTGAAGGTAGGCTGTTCAGAATAGGCATAAACATTTTCGTACAGTTTTAAGCGAAGGTTTAACCACAAAGGGCACAAAGTTTTTCGCAAAGAAACACAAAGGATGCTCTCTTTTAGGTAAAACGTTTCACTTAAAGAACACAAAGAATATTGCAGCTGGACTACTAAACAGTAAATGTACTTATGCGTAGAGTAGCTGAAAACCGTACGAAAACACTCCCTAGATTCTGAACACCCTACCTTGAAGGTTTTTTTACCTATAAAGTAAAACAGAAGGAAGCACTGCCAATTATGTGAAGCAGCTAACAGTGGAAATAGTAATTCCCCGCTACAAAAACCTGTCACTTCCTCCATTCCCAAATATTGATATATTTACAGCAACATTTAAAAGTTGCAGCATGATTACAAATATTGACCAACTTGATTTCAGCCGCCAATACACTTATGCCGATTACCTTACCTGGAAGTTTGAAGACAGGGTAGAGTTGATTAAAGGTTGGATTAGCAGGATGAGCCCTGCACCGCTTCGGTTTCACCAAGATATTTCTTTTAAATTATCTTGGCAGATTGGTGCTTTTTTGAAAAATAAAAAATGTAAAATATATATGGCCCCATTTGATGTGCGGCTAACAAACAAAAGAAAAAAAGCAACAAACAAATCTATTGTTTCGGTGGTGCAGCCCGACCTCTGCGTTATTTGCGATACTTCTAAACTGGATGAAAAAGGCTGTATCGGCGCACCTGACTGGGTGATAGAAATACTTAGCCGGGGCAATACCAAAAAGGAAATGAAGGATAAGTTTTCTTTGTATGAAGAAAATGGCGTGAAGGAATATTGGATTGTTTTCCCAGACTATTTTCAAGTGCAGGCTTATGACTTGTTGGACAATAAATTTGTACTGCGTAATACTTATACCAAAGGCGATGAAATACCTGTGGGCATTTTTGAAGGGTTTACTATTGATTCGGATGATATGTTTGCGTGATAGCAAGGCTTCCTCCTTACATCATCCTATACATTTTACCTGGCAAACTAACGATAACATTTTGCAATTCCAAGGTCAGCATGGCAGATGCTACGCTGCTGCTGCTAAGGCCAGACTGGTGGTAAAGTTCATCTATATGCACTGTTTCTTTCGTTTGCAGGATGGCTACAATTGTTTTTTCGTCTTCGCTTAGGTCTATAAACAATTCACGTTGCTTTTTGGGGGTTGTTTTTTTCTGGTGCCATCCCATGGTTTCCATTAGCTGGGCAACATCGGTATAAATAGCCGCTTTGTTTTGCTGTATCAGTTTCAGGCAGCCTGTGCTTTTGCTGTCTGTTATTTTGCCTGGCACGGCAAATAAATCCCTGTTATAATTATAGGCAAGTTCAGCCGTTATCATGCTGCCGCCTTTGGCTGCTGTTTCTACTACCACGGTTGCATCGGCCATTCCGGCAACAATCCTGTTCCGCCTAGGAAAATTGTGTTTGTCTGGCTTGGTCAGCCTTGGGAACTCTGTGAGCAAGCCGCCGTTCAGCAGCATGTCTTTTGCCAGGCCTTTGTGCTGGGCGGGATAAATAGTATCTAGCCCATGTGCCAATACGCCTACGGTTGATAGCCCTTGCTGCACAGCTGCTTTGTGCGCAATTGCATCTATGCCAAATGCCATGCCGCTCACAATCAATGCTTGCTGGTCTTTCAATCCATGCACCAATTGCTCTGTTACCTGCTTGCCATAGTCGGTATTTAGCCTTGTGCCAATAATGCTTACCGTTCGGGCGGTATTTAAATTTGCTGTACCACGGTAATACAAAACAGTGGGCGCATCGTAGCAGTGGAGTAACCGTTTTGGGTATTTGGCATCTGTTAAAAATAAAATTTCTATATGGTGCTTGCCACAAAAATTAATTTCTTCTTCTATTGCTTTAAAATCGGTAAAGTTTTTTATGGCGTTGGCCCTTATTTCGCCAATGCCTTCTACTGCACCCAAAGTTTTTCTAGGGGCTGTAAATATGGTGGCGGCATTGCCAAAATGCTCTAGCAATAGCTTTGCCTGCACTACCCCAATACCGTTTATCTGTGTTAGGGCTATTTGGTATAATATGTCGTTTTCCATTTGGGTGGGAAGGTAAAAAAAGTTTTAGTATAGTTAGCAAAAAAACTAAATCTAGCTAAATATTTTATCATTAGTTCTTAATCTATATGCCAGGATATTTTTTGCACTTAATGGTTAAACCTCACCCCAACACCGACCTCACCCCAGCCCTCTCCAAAGGGAGAGGGAGCAAGAACAAAGGCGAGGGGCAAAGCCAAAATGCGTTATCACTACATCCCTACTACCACCAACTCCGTCCTTCTGTTCAATGCCCTGCCAGCTTCTGTGCCATTATCTGCAATTGGCTTTGCAGCTCCAAAACCTTTATGCTGTAAACGGGTGCCATCAATACCTTGTACAATAAAATAATCTACCACCGTTTTTGACCTTTTTTCAGAAAGCAGCAAGTTATCCTCTGGCTTGCCCACATTGTCTGTATAGCCGTATATGGCTATATGTATGGTTGGGTTATCTTTTAGTAGTTGCACTACCTTGCTTAGTTCTATTTTGCTGGCTTCTTTTAGCTGGTAGTCTTTGTTTTCAAACTGCACATTTTTCAGCACTATTGCAGCATTTAGCTCAATTGGCTGCAAGTAAATATTTTCCCGGTAAGTGCTGTCGGCGGCTTTGTCGTGCAGGCTGTATTGCTTGCTGTAAAACAAATACCCATGCCTGTTTACATTAAAAGTAAAATCGCTACCTGTTGGCAGGGTGGTAAAATAATAGCCAGTCTCGTCTGTTTGCACCAGCATCAATGGCTTTCCTGTGCTGTTGTCAATCAGTTCCACGTTGCTGGGTAGCCCTTTTTTTGTTTTGCTATCGTACACAAAGCCTTTTACATACACTGTTTTGCTAGGCCTTATGCCTGGCCTCAATTCAAACTGGTATAAGTCTAACCCACCCTTGCTATCGCCGCGGTCGCTGGCATAGTAGGCATCAATGCCGTTGGGAGCCACGGCCATGCTGCCTTCGTTTTCTATGGTATTGATGGGGTAGCCTAAATTTTCAGGCTCGCTCCAGTCGTTTGCGGGCCCACGCCTGATGACAAACAAATCGCTGCCGCCATAGCCGGGCAAGCCATTGGAAGTAAAATACAATGTCTGATTATCGGCATGTATAAAAGGGGCTTGTTCGTCGCCCCTTGTATTGATGGCCGCCCCCATGTTGATTGCTTCGCCCCATTTGCCCCTTGCATCCCTGTAGCTTACATACAAATCGGAGCCGCCAAAGCCTCCGGGGCGTTTGCTACTGAAATACAAAGCTCGCTTGTCTGGGCTAAGGGTAGGGCTACTGTCCCAAAAAGGGCTATTGATATTCTCGCCCAAATTTTCGGGGTCGCTCCAACCAGTAGGGGTGTAGTAACAAATGTACAAATCATAATCCCCATGCGTTTTGCCATCTATATTGCCCGCAAAAATCATCCATTCACCATCTGCCGAAACTGTAATAGCCCCTTTAAATATTTCCTGGTTCAAATCGCCAGGTATTTGCTTTGCAGCGGTAAACTGCTTTGCACCTTGCATATTACTGCTATAAAAATATTCGCCACCCTTTTCGCCCCTGCGGGTAAAAACAAGTAAGCTGTCATCTACGCTAAGCGAAGGCAAATATTCTGACTGGGGCGAATTAATACTGTCGCCTAAGTTAATCGGATTGAAAATATAGCTAGGATATTGGTGCTTTTGCTGGTAGTTAATAGCAAAACTGTAGCATTTTTTACGGTACTCACCACTTTTTTGTGTAATAGGGTCTAGGTTGGGTATTGATAAATAAGAATTTACTGCCGCCAAAGCACTGTCGAATCTGCCCAATCCTGCAAGGTTGATGGAATAGGGTAAGTTGTAAGGTTTAAAATAAACGGTGTCTTTTGCTTTTGCCAGCTCGTAATATTGAACGGCGAGGGTGTAATTTTTCAGTTGTCCCTGCACACCAGCAAGTGAAAGATAAGCATCTACATAATTATTGTCTAACGAAATGGCTTTTTCTAGCAACGGGATGGCCTCGGTATATGCTTCGTCTGCTAATTTGCCCATTGCCTTGCCATAAAAAGCCATTGCTTTTGGCAAAACCTTGGCTGGCTGATAGGTTTGTGCTTTTGCAATTACTGTTATTATAGCCAACAAAATAGTTAAGCATGCCCGCATACATCCATTTATGAAAGCAAGTTCGGTAAAAAAGTGGCTGCAACTTGTTAAAAATAAATGTTACTACTAAGGTGTAATTTTAAGAAATTTACCACGAAGCCTCGAAGGCTCAAAGAAGCACTAAGGTTTAAGAAAAAAAGAAAGAGAAACGATTCTTTTCCTTTTCTTCTTTGTGCTGCTTTGAGTCTTCGTGCCTTTGTGGCAAAAAAGAAGAAACACTATTTATTTTGTATCCAAAACACCTGCGTCTTTCTTCATTTTATCTCCTTTTTTTATCCTGCCAAAAGATAAGTTAATACCGACATGCGCATTGGTATTGTGCGTATGGTCCACCTGCCCAAGGGCAAATATATTGTCGCTGATAGCATATATCTGCACTGGTAATAAATTTAATGAAGCCCCTAAACCAAAGTTGCTTGTGCCATTGGCAATGCTGCAACTGCCAGAAACATTTAGCCATTTGCCAACGGCTTCGTTTAAAGAAATAGCCAAGCCTGAATAAAAATTGTCATTTACAAACTTTCCATATAATAGCAAGCCTGCAGTAAGGTCGTTGGTTATTTGATAGGTAACACCAGCAAATAATTTAGTATTTAGCTTGGTACTGTAACTATTGGTAGATTTTAATGGATAGAATGTGTTCTTTAAGCTGTCGCTTATAGAATCTAAGTGCGGCTGTAAATCAGAACCATTAAAAAAACTTTTTAAGTCATAACCCGTGAAAGTAAAGCTAGGATTATTTGGATTACTTCTGTAATTGCTAACATTACCGCTCCAATTAATGAAGCCTAAGTCTATAACACTTGCTGATACAGTAAACTTGTCGTTTATTTTATATTCTGCACCTAGGTCTATGCCAAATCCTTTGTTTGGTCCAAAAATATTTTTGCTAACTGCATCGTTGGCTATAGAGCCGGTGTCAATTAATGAAGAATTGATTAATATATCGGGTGTAGTTTTCATGCCGTAGTCCAAAGAATCAGTAGATACTGAAATATGCGCACGTTCTGTATTTACGTTTGCTATGCCCGACAATAGTTTTACTTTAACGCCATAACTCAATTTTTCGTCTTTAGTCAAATGAGTAAAGCCCAATCCATATTCCATGTAGGTAGAAGAATTTGCTTTCAATTCAAAATTTGCTTCCTTGCCTAAAAAAGCAGTATTGCCTTTTAGCAAAAATACCATCATGTCTTTTGAATAGGAAAGTGCTATGTCAGATTTTACCCGTGCGCTAAATGAATAATAATTTTGCTTTACCCTAAACCCTACCCCAAATATATCTGTTGCAACGCTGGTGGCAAGTAAGTTTTTTGTATCTTTCAATTTAGACAACATATTGTCTGCCGTTAAATAAAGTGAGTCATTTGGCCCTCTTTTCTCTATTAAATCGCTCAGTGTAAACCCATTGTTGGTATAGCCCACAGACGTGGAAGAAATGACAGGCAAACTGATATTTATTTTCGTTTGCGGCATTTTGCCCGGGTTTTGATACATTGCCTGTGGCAAAGATTTCATGTTGTACAACGTAAGCACTTCTTGCGCATAGCTTGTTGTAGCTATCACAAGTACCCCTATCGATATAATTATTTTTTTAAGTAAGTTCATGCTGTATAGTTATTAATACGTTTAACAATGTTTGGTACTTATAATTAAATTTTCAGTTTTGCCCTAGCGCCTATCTTAATATCTATACCTTCAAAAGAATAAATCTTAGAATTTAAGTTACCCCCTTTATTATCTGAAGGGGAAGATATTGATCCTGTAAATATCACTTTCGCTACTTTACTAAGATTCGGTATTACGGTGCTATCAAGTGGGAAATCCAGCAAATTTGGGGTTTTGGCAATAACTTTGCCTGATACAGGGTCTGTAATGCCCGGAGCAATTTTTAGTTGTGTGGTATCGAAAGCAAATATCTTATTGAAAGATTTGTCTGTAAATACCAAGCTACCCCTCACGCTTATTGGAAAGCCATTGTTGAACCATGTCCTAATAATAATAGACTTAATATTGTCTATATTGGTAAATTTATAATCGAAAGTGTCTTTTATAGCAAAGTTTGATACTGTAAAATCGAGCGGTATGGTTATTAGCGCATCAACATTGCCACTGCTTGTATCATGGATAATATTCTTATTATGCACATTCTTGGGCCCAGGATTTGACAGTGCAATGAATTGCGGATAAAATGTGGTAGGGAACTTGCTTAGGAAATCGGGCAAATTCAAAAGTTGTCCATTGGTTGGTGGATTGTCTTTATCTAATGTGAGCGAGTTAAAAACGGTGGTATTATACCCCCCTGGAATAACAAAAGGGGCTATTCCAGCAGCATTTAAAAAGAAAGGTGGGTTGGTGCCATTGGCTCCTTTTACTGATGTGATGGTAAAGCTTAAAGGCACCCCAAAAGAACTGCTGCAAAGTAATTTGATACTTGCATTATTCAACCGCAGCGTGCCTGTTGGCTGAGGGGATTTGAATATATCTAAAGATATATCCTTAGATTGTGTATTAAAAAAGTCTTGCTGGTGTACATCACCATACAACACATCTAATTGTGGATTTTTCATAACCCCTGAAAAAACCAACTTCCCATTCCCATTATCAGGGGAAGCTTTTACAAGGATGATGCTATCTACAATGCCCAGCGTATTGGTGGTGGTGCCGCCATTGGTTAAATCAAGCATCTGTTTAGACACATCTATGTCTTTTGTTACAGACCCATTTGCCGGGATATTGACCAAAGTAGTTGGAATATTTTTAACGGTTGGGAATTTGATGTACAACAGGCAGGCATTGTTAAATTGGTTCTGGATGGTAATAGAAACTATCCCTGTTTTTAGCTTGATGGAATCAATATCCATTTGCGAGGCACTCTGGGCTGCAAGGTTCACAGTTTGAGGTGCAACCAATCTAAAAGAATCCTTGACTCCTACAGGTATTAGATTATATGCAGCCTTTTCATCCGGCGAAAGGCTGCGACTAGTTACATCTCCAGCAGAAGTAAAGCTAGGAATAAAGTCGCTTGTTTTAAAAGTACTGAGGTGGCCATTTACTACAATGCTCATAGAGCTGTCGCTGTTGGTTTGCACAAATCCATTGCTGGCGGTGAGGTTAAAGTCAGTAATTTTCATGCTGCCATTTACAATAGCCACTGCAAATTCTGGGTCCCATTGGTTGGATGCAAATTTACCAAAGTCATACTTTTCTTTCGTACAAGACACTAGTGCTGTAAAAAGAAAAAACGCAACATAAAACAATAGTGCCTTCGGTTTTGTTGTGTGCTTCATAATAGTTGTTTGATTTTGGTACGAACATAAGGCATATACACCGATTATAAGCCCCTCTTTTAACTTTTTTTTTGGTTTAATATTATTTTAATACTTTTTAAAGAATCTTATTGTGTAGAAAAGAATATACAAAACTAAAAATACCATTAAAAAAAGTTTAAAGATGATAGAATAACAGTTAATAACAGTTCATCTATTTATATTTCATATTTTCGTTTTTTTCTGCCTAATTTTTTGTAATATCATGAACAACGATTCGCATAAACCAATTATTGGCTTTACCTGTGGGGACATAAACGGTATTGGCCTTGAATTGATAATTAAAGCCCTTAGCGATAACCGCATATTAGACATTTGCATACCACTTGTGTTTGCCAGCAACAAAAGCATCAATTTTTATAGGAAAACGCTCCCTGCTATCAATTTTAGCTACCATAGTACCAAAGAATTCAACAAGCTAAACCATAAGCAAGTAAATGTTTTTAACTGCTGGGAAGAAGAAGTGGCCATACAGCCTGGGCAATTAAACGAAACAGGCGGCAAATACGCCCTAATATCGCTAGAACAAGCTGTTGCCGCCTTGAAAGACGGGCATATACAAGCATTGGTAACGGCACCCATCCATAAAAAAAATATACAATCAGAAAACTTTAAGCACAGTGGGCATACGCCTTACCTGAAAGAGGCATTTAATGTAAATGATGTGCTAATGTTTATGGTAGCGGAGAATATGCGTGTGGGCTTGGTAACGGAGCATGTGCCAGTTTCTGAGATTGCCAAGCATATTACCAAGGAAAACATACTGAGTAAGATTAAAATAATGCACCAAAGCCTGCAAAAAGATTTTGGCATTGACAAGCCTAAAATAGCTGTTTTAGGGCTAAACCCACATGCAGGCGATGAGGGGCTGATAGGTACTGAAGAAGAAACAATTATAAAATTTGCCATAAAAGATGCCAAGTATAGTATGCTTGCTTTTGGCCCTTATAGTGCCGACGCTTTTTTTGCAAGAGGGCAACATGAAAAATTTGATGGTATTTTAGCCATGTACCACGACCAAGGCTTAATCCCTTTTAAATCATTGGCATTTGGCGAAGGGGTTAACTTTACCGCAGGGCTACCCGTTGTGCGCACTAGCCCAGACCATGGCACTGCATTTGACATTGCCGGAAAAGACAAAGCAGATGCGGACTCTTTTTTAGCAGCCACATTTGAAGCCATTGATATTGTTAACCGTAGGAATGGGTATGCCGAAGCCAGGCAAAACCCACTGAAAAGAAGAAGTGCCCGCTTGATAGCCAATAGCGTTGACGAAAGGCTGGAAGAAGCGTAGGATTCGGCAAAAAAATAAACCATAAACACCACAAAGAATTTAAACAAAGTACACTAAGTAAAATACACCAGGGAGTACGTTATACTTGCCTCAAACCCCCTAGAGGGGCAAAGAAGCACAAAGCCATCCAGTAACTCAGGCGACTTTGCAAATTCTTTGTGTGCTTACATTTTTATCACCTTGTGTTTCTTATCCTTTGTGAACCTTGTGGAAAAAAATATTCCTAACAAAATTTAGAATAAACATAATTTATGTACACTATAAATAATGGCACTTTGGTCGTTTCTATTGCCTCCATGGGCGCAGAACTGCAAAGCATTGTAAATACCAAGACGGGGCTAGAATACTTGTGGGATGCAAACCCCAAATTTTGGCCTAAAAAAAGCCCTGCGCTTTTCCCAGTTGTAGGTGGTTTACAAGACAACAGCTATCAATTTGACGGTACTACTTACCACCTGAACCGACATGGGTTTGCGCGTGAAACGGAATTTGAAGTAGGCCCCCAAACAGATAGCAGCATTACTTTTGTTTTAGCTTCTTCCGAAAACACTTTGAAGCTATACCCGTTCCACTTTAAGTTCTCTGTTACATACGCACTTTTAGAGAATACACTTCAAGTAACATACCTAGTAGAAAATACTGGCAGCAGTACAATGTATTTTTCCGTGGGGGCGCACCCAGCCTTTAATGTGCCGTTGGTAGAAGGCGGTGATTTTGCACAATACTACCTTGCTTTCAACGAGGTAGAAAATGCGGGCGTTTACCCTATTGCCAGCGATGGCTTAATAGAAACATTACCAGTGCCTTATTTAAAAAATACAAATAAACTGCCCCTTACAAAAGAAATGTTCTATAAAGATGCCCTGATATTTAAAGACTTAAAATCAACCAGCATTTCTATCCTTAGCCACCAGCATGATCATGGGCTTACGGTAAGCTATCCCGGCTTTCCCTACATGGGTATTTGGGCTGCCAAAGATGCAGACTTTGTATGTATAGAGCCATGGTATGGTCTTGGCGACACAAAAGCAACAACAGGGATTTTGCAAGAAAAAGAAGGGATAATGGCGTTGGCTGCCAATACTAGCTTTGATGGCACATGGACGGTAACGCTTTTTTAAGCCTTGCTTACTGCCCGCTGCTGCTTTAAAATAAGCAGCAGCATTACCACCCCTGCCATAAAAAACACAATCAAGACAAGGATAGAATTGCGCATACTGCCAGTAAGCTGCTGCACCAGCCCAAAGCTAAACATGCCAATAACAATAGCTACCTTTTCGGTTACATCGTAAAAGCTAAAAAAAGATGCGGTGTCTGGCGTGTCGGTAGGCATTATCTTGGCGTAGGTTGACCGGCTAAGCGATTGTATGCCGCCCATTACCAATCCAACAATACCAGCAATTACATAAAACTGTGTGCTAGTGGTTACAAAATAAGCAGCAATGCAAATGCCTACCCATATCATTACCACGAAAGCCAATACCTTAAAATTGCCAAATATGTCAGATAGCTTGGCCATTAAATAAGCACCGCCTATAGCCACAATTTGTATTATTAAAATGCAAATAATCAAAGCATCTGTTTTCATTTGCAGTACTTGGCTACCAAACAAAGTAGCTGCCAGCATCACGGTTTGCACGCCCATGCTGTAACAAAAGAAAGCAACCAAGTATTTTTTCAAGGTGGGCAAATGCCCTGCCTGCCGCCATACTTTTTTTAGTTCCACAAAGCCCGCCCATAGGCCTCTTGTTTCTCCTTGCCTCCCTTCAGGGGATGGGGGTGGAGTTAGGGGTTGTTGGGCTAGGGGTTTCGGCAGCGTAGCAAACGTAATTTGTGCAAAACCCATCCACCAAAGCCCTACCAATAGAAAAGACAGCCTTGGTGCAAAGCTGCCATCCACTATGCCGAACAACTCTGGTTTCAGTACAAATACAAAACATATTATTTGCAGTAGCACGCTGCCTATATACCCATAAGCAAAGCCTTTGGCACTCACATTGTCTTGGTCTTCATCGGCTGCTATTTCCGGTAGGTACGCATTGTAAAATACAAGGCTGCCGCAATAGCCCACTGCGGCAATAATGGCACAGGCTATACCTAATGTGAGCGTGTCGCTTTTAAACCAGTACAATGCGCAGCAAGCCAGGCTACCCAAGTAGCAAAAAAACTGCATGAAAGACTTTTTATTGCCTCTGTAATCGGCAATTGAAGACAAAATAGGCGATAAAATGGCTATTAATAAATAAGCAAAAGCAATGGCATAGTTGTACAAAGAAGCACTTTCAAATTCCTTTCCCAGAAACATGACTTTGTGGGAAATAACATTGCCAGTAGCATCTTTTGTAGAAGTAATGGCATCGTAGTAAGCCGGGAAAATAGTAGAGGTAATCACTAGGTTATAGGCACTATTTGCCCAGTCGTACATTGCCCAGCCATTAATTACTTTTTTGGAAGCAGTTTTCACATTAATTAGGAATTAGGAATTATTAATTAAGAACTAGGAATTATTAATTATTAATTCCCCTAAATCACTTTCTTGTAAATCAAAAACAATACAACCGTGCCCAAAACAATCCTGTACCAGCCAAAAATGCGGAAACCATGCTTTTGCAAGTACCCTATAAAAAACTTGATTGACAATAGTGCTATGATGTATGCAATAACACAGCCCATGACAAATATTATCAATTTGTCCTGGCTAAACAAATCATGCAGGTTTTTGCTGGAGAGTATCTCGCTAAGGTGGGGCTTCATTGTTTCTTCTATATCGGCTGGAATATTGTTAACCGCAAAATAATTGTCTTTGCACGCATCAAAAAAGCTTTTGGCAGAAGCGGCAAACATGGTAGGCACAGCAAGAAAAAATGAAAACTCAGCAGCAAGCCCCCTTGTTAGTTTTTGGCTCATGCCCCCTACAATCGTGGCTGCGCTTCGGCTAAGCCCAGGAAAAATAATAGACAATACCTGGAAGCAGCCGATAATAAATGCTTTTGTGTAAGTGACTTGTTCATCCTCATTTATTTCGGGCTTGGTAAACAACTTGTCTATAAATAAAAGCAATACGCCACCGCCAATCATTACGCAGGCAATAAATACAAGGTTGTTCAAAGCAGCATCAATATGTTTTTTTAGTAATGCGCCAAAAACCAATGCTGGGATAACGGCAATAAGCAACTTGATATAAAATTTAGCCGACTTAAAATCAAGGAACTTTTTCCAGTACACGGTTACCACGCTTAGGATAGCCGCAAGTTGTATCACCACTTCAAACATATCTGTAAAAGAATTGGTGGTTACGCCAATCAAAGGATTGGTAATTTTCATGTGTGCCGTGGAAGAAATAGGTAAAAACTCCGTCAAGCCTTCTACAATGGCAATAATAATTGATTGTAACTTACTCATAGCTTCCATAGAAAATGTGTTTGTGTTTAGTGCTTATTAAAAAGAGGGTTTAACCCGGATTATGCAGTTGACTTCGTTATGAAAGGCTCAAATGCAATAAATACAAGTATTTGAGCCGAATTTTTGGTCGAAAACATAGTATACTATGGCAAGGCCAAAAAATCAAGCAAATGCTTGTGTTTGAAGTAGTTGAGTCTTGCAATAGATTTCAACTGCAAAATCCGGGTTTAAATATTGGTGCAATTATACTAAAGGAATTATAAATTATGAATTATGAATTAGGAGGTTTAAATCATTTAGCTGCTGTTCTTACATAAAAATTCATAATTCATA